>DATDFB010000257.1:0-18576 GCA_036522835.1 Thermoanaerobaculia bacterium
CTCGCGCTCGAACTTCGCCGGGTCCTTCTTGGCGTGCTCCATCGCCGACGATTTGACGATCACGAACGCCGCGATGGCCGTCCCCTTGATCTCGTGGTTGATCCCCACCACCGCCGCCTCCGCCACGGACTGGTGATCGACCAGCGCCGACTCCACCTCCATCGTGCCGATGCGGTGGCCGGCCACGTTGATCACGTCGTCGACGCGCCCCAGCAGCCAGAAGTAGCCGTCTTCGTCGCGCTTCGCGCCGTCGCCGGTGAAATAGATCCCCGGCCACTTCGACCAGTACTGCTTCTCGTAGCGTTCCGGGTCGCCGTAAATGCCGCGCAGCATCGACGGCCACGGACTCATGAGCGCCAGATACCCGCCGCCGACCTCGATCTTGTTCCCTTTGTCGTCGAGGATCGCCGCCTCGATGCCGGGAAACGGCTTCGTCGCGGAGCCGGGCTTCGCCGGCACGAGTCCGGGCAGCGGCGTGATCATGATCGCGCCCGTCTCGGTCTGCCACCACGTGTCGACGACCGGGCAGCGGTCGCCGCCGATGTTCTTCGCGTACCAGATCCACGCCTCGGGGTTGATCGGCTCGCCGACCGACCCGAGGAGGCGGAGCGACGTCAGGTCGTGCGCCTTCGGATGCTGCTCGCCCCACTTCATGAAGGCGCGGATGGCCGTCGGCGCCGTATAGAGAATCGTGATCTTGTGCTTCTCGATGAGCGCCCAGAAGCGGTCCTGCTTCGGCCAGTCGGGCGCGCCTTCGTAGACGAACACCGTCGCGCCGCACGCCAGCGGACCGTAGACGACGTACGAGTGCCCGGTCACCCAGCCAATGTCGGCGGTGCACCAGTAGATGTCGGAGTCTTTGAGGTCGAACACCCACTTGCACGTGGCGTAGCAGCCGGTGAGATAGCCGCCGGTGGTGTGGATGATTCCCTTCGGCTTGCCGGTCGTGCCCGAGGTGTAGAGCGTGTAGAGCATCTGCTCGGAGTCGACCCACTCCGGCTCGCACGACGCCGGCTCGTCCTTGACCATGTCGTGGTACCAGACGTCGCGGCCGGGCTGGATGGCCACGGTGTCGTCCATCTCGTCGGTGGCGGAGCGGCGCATGACCACGACGACGTGCTCGATCGACGGCGTGTCGGCCACGGCGGCGTCGGCGAGCTTCTTGAGCGGCACGAGCGAGCCGCGGCGGTAGCCGGCCGTGGCGGTGATCAGCACTTTGGCCTGCGCGTCGACGATGCGGTCGCGCAACGCCTCGGAGGAAAAACCGCCGAAGACGACGCTGTGCACCGCGCCGATGCGCGCGCACGCCAGCATGGCCACGATGGCCTCGGGGACGAGCGGCATGTAGATGGCCACGCGGTCGCCGAGCTTCACGCCGAGGCGGCGCAGCCCGTTCGCGGCGCGGCAGACCTCCGCGTGGAGCTCGCGGTAGGTGAACGTCTTCACCTCGCCCGGCTCCCCTTCCCAGATCACGGCGAGCTTGTCGCCGCGCGTGGCCAGGTGCCGGTCAAGGCAGTTGTACGACGCGTTCAGCGTCCCGCCGACGAACCACTTCGCATACGGCGCCTTCCACTCCAGCACCGTCTGCCACTTCTGCTTCCAATCGAGCTGCTCGGCCCACGAGGCCCAATACGCCTCGCGGTCGCCGACGTCGTAGACCTTCGCATCGCTCGCGTTGGCGTTGCGCCGGAACTCTTCGGATGGCTCGAACGTGCGGGTTTCCTGCAGAAGGGCATCAATCTCATTGGCCATGTTTGCGCTCCGAGCCGCGAATTTTAATACTCTTGCACGGCGATGTTTCTGCGCATCCTCGGCGGTTTTGTCGGGCTCGTCGCGCTGGTGTGGGTGGTGATGTACGTGACGGCGTCGGCGTCGCTGCGCGATGCGGCGCGGCAGCCGTGGCCGTACGAGCTCGGCACGGTCGAGCAGGTGGAGGCGCGGATCGACCAAGGCACGCCGTCGAAGGAAGCGAAAGAGATCACGAATCTCGTCGACAAGCTCGAACTGGAAGACGTGTTCCCGGACGAGTACGTCGACGCGCAGACGACGAAGCCGGACGACACGGTCGATCCGCTCTCGGAGAAGGCCGGTCTGAAAGGGCATGAGGAGCAGGTCGCGGAGCTCGCGCGCCTGGTCCTCGCCGCCGGCAGCCGCATCGTTTGGGGCGAAAGCGGCTCGGCATGGCAGCTCAGCGACGCGGTGCATCTGCTCGGCGTCTCGGCGCTCGAGCTCGCGCGTAACGGCGACGCCGCCGGCGCGTGGGAGCGCGTCCGCGCGATGTGGGTTCTGGCGCGCTCGGTATCGGCCGAACCGTACGGAGCGGAGAACGGGCTGAGGATGAAGCGCGCCGCCAACGCCGTCGCACGCAAGCTTCCGGCGCCGATGCCGCCGTGGGCCGCGGAGATCTCCGCGCTCGATCCGCGGCACGAGACCGCCGCGATCATCCAGCAGAACACGGCCTCGCGCGTGCGATCGAATCCGTCGATGCCGGGGCCGCTCATCGTGTTCAAGCCGATCTCCGACCTGATCGAAGCATCGAACGCCCGCCGCTCCCTCGCCGCGGCCAAGGCGATGGCGAACGCGCCGCGCTGCCGGATCGACCTCTCGGCCGCGTGGCCACATATGGATGAGATCTACCGCGGCTCACGCATCGACGCGGAGCTCGAGGCGACGGCGAAGCTGCTTGCGCTGAAAGCCGAGCGCGCGCGCCTCGGACGCTGGCCCGAGTCGCTGCCGGGCGGCGGCGCCTCGCGCTGCGCCGACAATCACTGGATTTACGAAGTGAAGCCGGATGGGCGCGGGATGACCTTGCGGATGTCGTTCGAGGTCGCGCCCGAGCCGGAGGCGAAGAACGCGCCCGCGCTGCGCTTCGCCTACTGAGCGACGCATGGGGTCAGGTCTTCAGTTTCCAGTTTCTTATTTGCGGTAGCACCCACGGGCGTTGCTACGAATAAGAAACTGGAAACTGAAGACCTGACCCCGCCATTGACGCCACGATCGACTTGAAAATCCCCAGCCCGTCGACGTTGCCGAGCATCTCTTCGACGCAGCGCTCCGGGTGCGGCATCAGTCCCATCACGTTGCGCTCGCGGTTGCAGACGCCGGCGATGTTGCGCGCGGAGCCGTTGGGGTTCGCGTCGCGCGTCACGCGACCCTCGGCGTCGCAATAGCGGAAGACGACCTGACCGTTGCGCTCCAGCTCATCGAGCAGCGCGTCGCCGGCGAAGTAGTTGCCTTCGCCGTGCGCCACCGGCATCCGCAGCACCTCGCCCGGCGTGAGCGCGGAGGTGAAGGGGGTGTTCGTCTGCTCCGTGCGCAGGCGGATGTCGCGGCTGACGAAGCGCAGGTGCTCATTGCGCATCAGCGCGCCCGGCAAGAGGCCCGCCTCGGTCAAGACCTGGAAGCCGTTGCAGATGCCGAGCACCAGCCCGCCCTGCGCGGCGTGCTTGCGGATCGCCTCCATCACCGGCGCGAACTTCGCCAGGGCGCCGGCGCGGAGGTAGTCGCCGTAGGCGAAGCCGCCGGGGACGATCACGCAGTCGGCGCCGCGAAGGTCGGTGTCTTTGTGCCAGAGAAGCTCGGCCTCTTGGCCGAGAACGTCTTTCGTGGCGTGCAGCGCGTCGTGATCGCAGTTGGAGCCGGGGAGGACGACGATCGCGAATTTCATGTTCGTCAGTGCGCCACGGCCGCGCGCGGCACTTTGTAGATTGTAAGGTAGCCGGCGCGCTCCGTCGTCACGAGAGCGTTCGCGGCGCGGTCGAACGCCAGCGCATATGCGCCGACGCCGTAGAGCGACACGGGCGTGACGCGGCCGCCGCCCGCGAGCGCGCTCGTGGCGTCGCAGCGGCGCTCGGCGAAGAGGAGCACGTCGTTCGGCGCGAGCGTTGCGATTTGCGGTCCGCTTCCCACGGGAAAACAGACGGCCTCGCGGCTGAGCGTGACCAGGGCATCGCCGGCGAAGAGCGCCACGTCCGCGGGTCCGCTCGTCTTCATCCGTCCCGTTTCCGCGAACGTATTCGTGTCGAAGAGCGTCGCCCCCTCGGCCGAGACGACGGCGAGCGATTTCGCGTTGGCCGCGATCGCCGTCGGCTCGCTCACGTCGAGCGTGTGCAGCTCCCGCTCGCCGTTGCCGTCGTAGACGTGCACGCGCCGCCCCAATAAATAGAGGTAGCGGCCGCGCGGGTCGGGGAGCGCGTCGCGGATCGGCTCGCCTTCCATAGTGATCTCGCGCAGCACGGCCAGATCGGGAAGCGAAAGGATCGACGCGCTCTCGTCGCTGCCGTTGGCGATGAAGAGCCGCGAGCCGCTGATGCGCAGCGTGACGAGCTCCTTGGTCGAGGCGATCTCGGCGGAGTCTAGGATGACTTTCTTTTTGACGTTGCCCGTCTTCGCGTCGATGGCCACGACCGCCTGCGGCTGGGCCAGGCCGACGTAGAGCGTGCCGTCGGGGCCGACGGCGACGCCGTGCGGATCGCCGGCGAGCTGCCAACGCTTCACGACTTTGGCGTCTTGGGTGGGAACGACCGGAAGGGTCTCGGCGAGGAGCGAGAATGCAGCGGACAAGGTGAGCAGTACGAGACGCGCGATCCTACCCCTCGAGTGTGTAGGAGAAGTTTTCAATGACGGGATTCGCGAGGAGCCGTTCGCACATTTGTCGAAGCTGCGTTTCGACGTCCTCCCGTGACTGCTCACCGTCCGCAAGCACAATCCGAAACAGCTTGCCCGCGCGCACATCTTCCACCCCCGCAAACCCGAGCGAGCTCAGCGAGTGCTGGATGGCTTTGCCCTGGGGATCGAGAACGGATTGCTTGAGCTCGACGATGATGGTGGCTTTCATGGGGGGCAATTGTAAGGGGGCAGGGCGCAGAGCGCAGGGCGCAGGGGCGCAGATGATGTCCTCGCGACGACCACCGCCTGCGCCCTGCCCCCTGCGCCCCGCACCCTAATTACGGCGCACTAATCGACCAAATCCCCCTCCCATGCGTCGCCGCATACAACTTCCCATCGGGTCCCACACTCAAATACATCACCGTCGTATACGGCGCGCCGCTGCCCAAGCGCGACCAGTGCGCGCCGTCGTCCGTCGAGATCAGCGTGCCGAGGTCCGTGGCCACGATCAGCTTGCCGTTGCGGATCACGATGCGGTTGGCGGGGATGTCGGGGAAATTGCCGCTGACGTTCGTCCACGTCGCGCCCGCGTCCGTCGTCTTCCAGACGTGGCCGATGCCTGCGCCCGGACCTTCCGTCCACGTGCGCGAGAAGCCGTTGAAGGCCACGTACGCCGTCTTCCCGCTCGGATCGGCCGGGCTGACGGCGAGGCCGGAGATGTAGCGGTTCGGGAAGTCGGACGGCAGCGCCAGTTGATGCCACGCGCCGCCGGCGTTCGTGGAGATGCCGCGCGTGAAGCCGTCGTTGTTGCAGGGGCCGCACCACGCGCTCCAGATGACGTCGTTGCGGCTCGTGAGCGCCGTCGTCGAGTGGGGGAAGCCGTTGTCGAAGACCTTGCGCCAGTCGCTGCCGCTGGCGATGGCGAAGCCGCGGTCGAACGTCCAGATCGACTGGCCGCCGGCCACCCAGTGATTCTTGTTCGTCTCGTCGGCGCCGAACGGAGCGATGAAGCGCGGGTTCGGATCGCCCGGATTCACGTCGATGATCGAGTGCACCGAGCCGTCGGAGCGGCCGCAGTTCGTCGTCACCTCGAGGTCGAGGAAGACGTACTCGCCCATGATCTTGCAGCCGTCGTCCGGGTCGACCAGAACATCGCCGCTGTCGCCGCCGAACGGCGATCCCATCGATCCGGTGGCGTCTTCCGGCAGGAGCAGCGAGCCGCCGTTGTCCTGCAGGCCGCCGCTGATGGCCACGCCGCCGGCCACCTTGCCGGCGCCGACCGAGTAGTACTGCAGCGTGCGCAGGTTGGCGTTGAGGCTCTTCCACACGCCGCTGCCGTCGAGGTTGCGCACGTAGGCGCCGCCGTCGTTGCCGATGTAGACCTTGCCGCCGGCGATGGCCACCGAGTGCTGATCGGAGTGCGGCGCGGGCGGACAGGTGTTCTGCGAATCGAGGAACGACCAGCAGGGGAAGTCGAAGTTCCAGTACGGCGCGGCGGTGATCCAGCTCCCGCCGGCGTCGCGCGTCTCGTAGACCTCCTCGAGTCCGACGAAGACGTGCTTGGAGTCGGCCGGGTCGACGATGATGAAGTTGTTGTACCAGGCCTGAATGCCGGGGCTGTATCCGCGTCCGCTCCAGTCGTGCAGCGCGGAGTCGGTGCCGCCGAGCTTGTCCGAGGTGGCGATCTTGTTCCAGGGGCCGTTGATGTCGCCGCCTGGGGCGTCGAAAACGCCGGCGAGCGCGGTGTTGACGTTGTTCGTGTATTTGGTGATCGACTCGACGACGGCGTAGAGATGCGTGCCGTCGGCGGAGTAGGCGAACTCGGTGTTGCCGATGTCCTGCGGGTTCAGGGCGCCGGTCGGATTCGCCTTCGCCCAGGTGTTGCCGCCGTCGTAGGAGAAGTAGAAGCCGTTGTACGCCGCGCCGCCGCGCCAGGCGCAGTTGGCGATGACGCGCGTGCCGTTCGACAGCGGCGCGATCGCCACGTCGTTGCAGATGTTGTCGTACGGGCTCGTCGAGCCGGGCACCGGCAGCAGCACGCGCGTCCAGGCGCCGCTGCCGGTCGCCGCCGAGTGCTTCCAGACGCCGCGCGAGGTAGCGGCGTAGACGTTCCCGACGGTGTCGAACTTGATCTGGTTGATGAAGGTCGACTCGAGCTCCGTTCCGCCGACGCGCGTCGACGTCGTGAAGACGTTCTTCGACGGATTGGCGAGGCGATAGACGCCGCTGCCGACGTACGAGGTCGCGCCCGTGTTCCCTTCGCCGGTGGCCAGCCAGAGCGCGCCGTCGGGGGCGAGCTCGACGTCGCCGACCGAGAGCGTCGGCAGCCCGTCGGTGAGCGGCGCCCACGTAGCGCCGCCGTCCGAGGAGCGGAAGACGCCGCCGTCGGCGCCGCCGGCGTAGATCACGCCGCCGCCGACCGCGAGGCCGGTGATGCGCCCGGCCACGTTGCCGGCGCCGCCGCTGGAGTTCGACGCGAACGGGTCGCGGTAGCGCGGATCGTCGGAGTTGTACGGCCGCGTGGTCACTTCTTTCCACGCTTCCCTGCCGTACGTCGGCAGCGCCTGCAGGGAGGCGAAGGCGGCGGAGTACGCGCCGGGCTGCACGAGCCCGGGCGCGGTGCGCGCCTGCGCGAACTGCTCGGCGGCGTTGGTGACCTCCTTCGTTTCGTCGCCGGCGTTGCCGACACGCGCGCGGCGGTGCTCCTCGCGCCATTCACGGCGCTCGAAGCCGGGCTTGGGGAGTTGGCTGCAGGAGAGAGCGAAGACGGTGAGGGCGACCAACGTTCGAATGCGCATGCGCGCGCGGAGCGCAAGGATGATGCCGGTACGTCCGTGCGTAGAATCAATGACTTACGACAAGATCATGGGTCGCGCTCTGCGCCATGGCTCAGCGCCTGACCCGTGAAAAGGGTCAGGAACGAACGCTTGAATCCATGGATGAAGTGAGTGACGACTTCGATCATGTGTTCGAACTGCTGAGCGGCTTCGTCGTAGACGGGTAGCGGTCGGGGGCGGGAGTGGCGGGTTCAGGTCAACCACGCGAGGAGGGCGGACGGAGCAGGGGTTTATGTGCAGCCCGGCGACTTTATGTGCAGGTCGGGGTTCATGTGCAAAGCCCACTCACCTCATCCATGGATTCACTTTAGCGGAGCGTCTTCACCAGCGTCTTCGGCGCGACCGCGCGATAGCTCTCGTCGATCCACTTCCGGATCAGATCGAGCGGCGGCTTCTCCTTCGGCCGCAGATGCGCCGTGACCCAGCCATGCTTGCCGAGCCCGTAGTGCGTCGGCTCGGCCCACGGAAGGTCGAGAGCCATGTCGCGCGAATTCGGGAGCTTGACGGAGAGGCTGACCTCGTCGTCGTCGGCGCGCATGAAGATGAAGGCTTTCCCTTTGACCTTGATGGCGCGCTCGCCCCAAGGGAAATCCTCGTGCGTCTCGGGGTACTCGAGCGCGAAGGCGCGGAGGTCGGACTCGATTTTTGAGGTTGCTTTCATCACGAATGCAGAATGCAGGATGCAGGATGCAGAATGTTGCGCGAGTCAATTCTGCATTCTGCATTCATCATTCTGCATTCGTCTAGCAGCACCCACTCCCCGGTATGTGCCTATGATCCGGCCCCGCATCCGCCGGCTCGAACGTAATTCTCTCTCCCCGCATCGCCCGAATCCATGCCCGCGAGCTCTCGACCAGGATGATCAAAACGCACGCCATCAGAATCACCGTCAGCGCCGTGTCGAGATAACCGGTGAACGCCTTCTCCGGATTCTTCCACGCCAGCGGCAGGAAGTTGTCGAAGATCGAGCGCCAGCCGGCGTAGAGCGTCGTCGTCGTCACGAAGCCGAGCGGGAACATCGTCGTCCAGGCGTACTTCACCCGGCCGGCGTTGAGGATCACGCTCGTGCCGACGCAGAGCGCCAGCGCCGCCAGAAGTTGGTTGGCGATCCCGAACATCGGCCAGATCTGCGAGATCGAGCCGTTCAGGATGAAGTACGACCAGCCGTACACCACGAGCGCCGTCGAGATCAGCGTCCCCGGCAGCCAGCTCGTTTGTTCGAAGCGCGGCCACGCCCGCCCCACGAACTCCTGCACCATGAAGCGGCCCACGCGCGTGCCGGTGTCGATCGTGGTGAGGATGAAGAGCGCCTCGAACATGATCGCGAAGTGGTACCAATACGACATGAGGCCGCTGAGGAAGGGGATGCCGGAGAAGATCTGCGCGAAGCCGATGGCCAGCGACACCGCGCCGCCGGTGCGTCCGACGAGCGTCTCTCCCACCTGCTGCGAGAAGTGCTGCAGGTTCACCGTCGAGAGTTCCAGCTTCGCAAAGACCGCGGGCGGGACGTTGATGGCGTAGTAGTCCCCCGGATGGAGCGCGCAGACGGAGATCAGTGCCACGCAGCCGACGAGGCCCTCGCAGAGCATCGCCCCGTAGCCGATCATCCGCGTGTCCGACTCCTTGTCGATCATCTTCGGCGTCGTCCCCGAGCCGACGAGCGCGTGGAAGCCGGAGATGGCGCCGCAGGCAATGGTGATGAAGACGAAGGGAAAGACTTTGCCGGGGATGATCGGCCCGCCGCCGCTCACGAACTGCGACAGCGCCGGCGCGTGGATGCGCGGCGCGACCAGGATCGTGCCGATGACCAGCGCCGCCAGCGTGCCGAGCTTCATGTAGGACGAGAGGTAGTCGCGCGGGCAGAGAAGCATCCACACCGGCAGCACCGAGGCGATGAAGCCGTAGGCGGCGATCGCGTAGGTGATCTGCGGCTTCGTCAGCGTGAACATCGCCGCCAGTGGCGAGCCTGGGATGGCGTGCCCGACGATCACCGCGGCCAGCACCGCCAGCGCGCCGAAGATCGAGCCGTTGCGGATGGCATTCGGCGCGTGCGATTTGTGGAGGTAGAGCCCGACCACGAGCGCGATCGGGATGGTGAGGAAGATCGTGAACGTCCCCCACGGCGACTCCGCCAGGGCGTTGACGACGGCGAGCCCGAGTCCCGCGAGCGCGATGACGACGACGAAGAGAATGGCCAGCATGGCCATGAACGACGCCAGCGGCGAGATCTCGCTCCGGGCGATGGCCGCGAGCGACTTGCCGTTGCGCCGCACCGACGAGGCCAGGATGACGAAGTCGTGCGTGGCCCCGGCGAAGACGACGCCGAAGGCGAGCCACAGCAGTCCCGGCAGGTATCCGAACTGCGCCGCCAGCACCGGGCCAATGAGCGGCCCGGCCCCCGAGATGGCCGCGAAGTGGTGCCCGAACAAGACCCACTTGTTCGTCGGCACGTAGTTCTGCCCGTCGTTGAAGCGATGCGCAGGCGTCGGCCGCGCGTCGTCGAGCGCCATCACCTTCGCCGCCAGGAACGCGGAGTAGTAGCGGTAGCCGATGGCGATGCAGGCCAGGAAGAAGAGGATGAGCGGCAGTGCGTTCATGTTCCGGTGAAGCGCATAATTTAGCGCATGCGCCGCCTGCTGGTGTTCGTGGTGCTGGCTTTCGCCGGCTGTCATCAATCCCGCGCGGGCGCGCCGATCGTCGATCACAGCCGCCCGGCCAAACGCTTGAGCGAGCTTCCCATTGCCGAAGCCGCGGCGGCCGTCGATTCGGTTTACCGGCTGCTGCCGGACCGGCGCATGCTCCTCGCGGTCCGCGACGTTTACGCGCTGCAGCGCGGGCGCACCGCGAGCGTCGACGTCGATTTCGAGCACGACGAGTGGCGCATCCGCTGCGACGGCCTCGACGCCGGCCGCCTGCCTCTGATCCCGTCGTTTCGCGACGGTCTCACGATGCTCACGGCGTGGTCGGCATCGCTCGGAAAGCTCCCCGACCGCGCCGCGATCGAGGGCGCCGCGCGCACCGCGGTCAATCTCGAAACGCAGATCGGCAGCGACCCGTTCGAGCTCGGCGACCCCGTCGGCGCACGCGCGCTCGCGCTGTTCGCGATGGCGCGCGCCGCCGCCCCGCGATTCGCAACGGAGGAGGCGGCGCTGCTCGCGAACGCGCTCGGATACGAGACGGAGGGAGGGCTCGCCCATCCTCCCGGCAAGCTTCCCGACATCATCGCCGCTGCCGAGAAGGCCGCCGCGCAGCAGATCCAGCTGACGCGGCAAGTGACCGGGAAGCTGCACACCGCCGAAGATCCCGGAACGCTCACCGCCGCGTACGAGTCGGCCGTCGGCGGCTACGCCGCGAAGGCCGCGTCGCCGCTCGTCGACGCCGCCGTCATGCGCGTCACGCCGGCTGCGCGGGCATTCTTCGATGCCTCGTACTACGCGGCGCTGGAATCGCAGCTCCGCTTCGAGACCGACCACCTCGGGGCCGAGCCGAGAGCGAAGCGGTTCGTTGCAGGGCTCGGCCAAACCGACGCCCAGCCCGGCCATGACGTGCGCGCGGCGATGAGCATGATCGTCGCGACGATGTTCGGAAACGGTCAGCAGACGACGTCGAAGCAGTTGCTCGCGCTGACGAACATCGGCGCCGGTTTTCGCGCGGAGCGCTTCATCACCCTCTCGCGCATGCACGGCTGGGACGTGGCGGACCGCGACGCGGAGCTCGACATGATCTCGCTGCTCGACACGCGTCCCACGCAACGCCTGCAGGCCGGCTGGGTGGCCTCTCAGGTGATCTCCGATCCGCTGCGGCGCGATCTCTACATCCGCAGCGCGCTGCAGGCCGCGCCGCACATCGCCAAGCCGGGGGAGATCGCGTTTTTCGCGGATCTCACCGGCGACCTGCCGGCGCTGCGCGAGCTCGCCATGCGTGCGGACATTGCGCCGGCCGATCGCGCCGTCGCGGCGAAGTTCCTCGCCGACGCCGGAGACGCCGAGTCTGCCGACCGCGCCTTCGACGCGCTCTTCCGCGACAGCGACTACAACGAGTTCTTTTCGACGTGGGCCGGTGTCATGAACGCGCGCCGCGACTGGCGGGCGAAGGAGCGCGCGGCGCGGCGGTGGCTCGACCGGCATCCCGACATGGACATCCAACACGCGTACTACTCCGCGTGCCTCGCCGACGCGCTGGAGAGCCAGGGCCGCTACGCCGAAGCGTGGACGGTGATCGAGCCGGAGGTCGGCGTCTGGAGCGAAGTGATCGTCGAGCGCGCCGTCTCGCTCCTCCAGCGCCTCGGACGCGTACGCGAGTCCGACGAGCTCGGCGCGGCGCTCGTCAAGCGATATCCCGACGCCTGGACGCGCGTCGGCTACGCCGCCGTGCTGTGGCGCCAGAAGCGCTGGAGCGATGCCGCCGCGCTCTTCGATGCGAATCATTCGCCGATCCCGATCTCCACGTGGCGCGAGCACGTGCCGGGAGAGATGGTGGACGCGTTCGACGGTGCGCCGGCCGGCGACGTGGCCGCCGCCGTCGGCGCGCTTGCGGACGCCGGCGTCGACCACGACTTCTTCGTGATGATCCCGCGCGAGTTCACGAAGCGCGGCCATCCTGACCTCGGATTCGCCGCCGCCGAGGAGCTTTGCCGGCGGTATCCGTTGAAGTTCGAGGCCGTGTCCGGACAGTTGCACGTCGAGGCGTATCGCGCGCTCGCGGCCTGGAAGGGAAAAGACGCCGCCATGGCCTGGCTCCGTCCGCGCCTCAACGATTCGAACGCCCTCGAAGTCGCCAGCCTGTTCTTTCAGAACGACGAAGACGAGGGCGTGCTGGCGCTTGCCGGCTTCGCGCCGCGCGTGCGCACCGATGAAATGCACTGCTACCTCGCGCAGTCAATGACGCGGCTGCGGCTGCCGCCGGACGATCCGCCCGTCATGGCCTTGCGCAACGAGCTCGCCGCGAAGCCGCTGAATCGCAAATCGCTCGATCCCGTCGCGTTCTATCTCCTCGGGCAGATGAGCGAGCAGGAGTTTCTCGCCTGGCCGTACGAGCCGGAGTGCCTGACCACGGTGCCCTACATGATCGCGTTGAAATCCGTCGCTGCGGGCGATTACGACCGCGCCCTGCGCTTCATGATCGTCGCGCGGTACGGCGCGTTCGGAACGCTGCCGCAAACGTGGGCGGTCGGGACGCTGAACACGTGGGCCACCCGGCGGCTGCCGTGGCGCGACCTGGCAGCGAAGCGTATTCTCTGAGCGATGCCGCCGATTCAAACGCTCTTCGCCGACTACGCCGCGTACCACCGGACCCCCGGCAACAAGTGGTTTCACCGCGTCGGCATCCCGATGATCATGCTCACGCTACTCGGCTTGCTCGCGCGCGTCGGCACGAGCGTCGGCGGCGTGCGCGTCGACCTGGGCCTGCTGCTCATCCTCGTCGCCGAGATCGTCTACCTCATGCTCGACTGGCGCCTCGGCGCGGTCATGCTCGTCGTCTCCGCCGGCTTCTATCTCCTCGGTTCGTGGATGCCGCTCTGGCTCAACGTCGCCCTCTTCGTCCTCGGCTGGATCCTCCAGTTCCTCGGGCACAGCGTCTACGAAAAGCGCAGTCCCGCGTTCCTCACCAACGCGCTGCACCTCCTCGTCGGTCCGCTCTGGATCCTCAACGACGTCGTGCCGGTCGTGAAGTGATCTTCGAGCGGACCACGATCATCCCCGCGCCGCCGCCGCGCGTCTTCGACTTCTTCGCGCAGCCCGAGAACCTCGTCCGCATTACCCCGCCCTCGACGCGCTTCCGCATCGTGGCCGGCCCGTCGCGCCGCCTGCGCGAGGGCGACCGCATCGAGTACGCGCTGCGCGTCTTCGGGCTGCCGTTCCGCTGGGCCTCGCGCATCGAAGCGTGGCGGGAAGGGGAGTCGTTCGCCGACGTGCAGGAGCGCGGGCCGTACGAGTCGTGGCGGCACACGCATCGGTTTCGGGCGGTGGCGGAGGGAACGGAGATGCACGACCGCGTCGAGTACGAGCTGCCGTTCGGCGCGCTGGGGCGATTCGTTGCCGGGCGCCTCGTAGCGCGCGAGCTGGATGCGATTTTCGACTACCGCGCGCAGGCGGTGATCGAAGCGTTTTCGCGGCGGTAAAATCACCGCACATGACCCCGTACGGCTCCGACCGCGTCCGCGTCGACGGCGAGCGCATCGTGCTGTCCTCGCGTCTGCCGAAGGAATGGAAGCCGCGCGTGGAGAAGACGAACACCAGCGCGGAGTTCCCCGGCACGGCCGTGCTGTGGGACGATCAGTACTTCGAAGTCATCGCCGCGGAGCCGCTGCCGCAGGGCGTGCGCTACACGCTCGAGCCGTGGCGCGAGCACCACGCCATGCGCGTGACCGCGCGCTACGATGCCGATTCCGAGGCCGCGCTCGCGGCGGCATGGCGCGCGTCGCTGGCGCGCGAGCAGAAGAGGAGGACCGCCGGCGCGCTCGCGCTCTTGACCGGCCATCTGCCGGCCATCGTGCAGGAGCGCATCGGCTCGGAGCTCGGCGTGATTGCCTCGAGCATGACCATGATGTCGCTCCTGAGCGAGCTTGGGCTGCTCTTCCTCACGGTCGCCTACATGGTCACGGAAAAAATGGCCCTGCGGATGATTCCCGCGTGGGCCATCGTCGTGGCCGCGTTTTTCTTTTTCGAGACGGCGCTCCGCTTCCTCGTCGTCTTTACGCAGCGCCGCCCGGCCGGCTCGACCTTGGGCGTCATCGCCTACATCGTTTATTGGCTCGCCGCCGGGCGGCGCGATGACGAGTCGCCGTTTGCGCGCCTGCAAGGCCACGCCACGCCCATCACGGCCACGCCGGAGGATCGCGTGCACAGCGACGCGCTCATGCTGGGCGAGCCGTTCGCCACGCTGCTGCCGGTCGCGGACCAGTCGCGCCTGCGCGAGCGCTACGGCTACGACTACCAGCACCTCTCCACTCCCGTGGCCGGTTTCGTGCTGATGTTCGCCATCCTCGGGTTGATCACCGCGTACGCGAACCGGCAGCTCATCTCCGGGCTGGTCGCGCTCTTCGTCGCCGGCGAGCAGCTCGTCCGCCTGGAGGCCCTCCGCCGCGGCCCCGCGGCGAGCGTGCTCGGATTTCTGGTGCGGCCGCTGCTGCGGAAACTCCTCTGACGGGCACGTCTCTGGCACCCACGCCCCGCGTGGGATTCGACGGTAGGGCCCGCGTCATCATCGAGGGAGTGCAGCCGAGCGTCGACGGCGGCGCGTTTCCGGCGAAGCGCGTCGAAGGCGACGACGTCGCCGTCGAAGCCGATCTCTTCGCCGACGGCCACGACCTCATCTCCGCCGTGCTGCTCCACCGCCACGCATCGGAGAAGACGCCGGCCGAGACGCGCATGCGCGCGCTCGTCAACGACCGCTGGCGCGCGGAGTTCCGCGTCGAGAAGCTCGGCTGCTATCTCTTCACCGTCGAGGCGTGGATCGATCGCTTCCTCACCTGGCACCGCGACCTCCAGAAGCGCGCCGCGAGCGACTACGACGTGCAGCTCCTCATCGGCCTGGAGATGATCCGCGCCGCCGCGGCGCGCGCCAAGGGGCGCGACCGCGCG
The DNA here is from genome assembly GCA_036522835.1 of Thermoanaerobaculia bacterium. Classification (GTDB taxonomy): domain Bacteria; phylum Acidobacteriota; class Thermoanaerobaculia; order Gp7-AA8; family Gp7-AA8; genus DATDFB01. The sequence continues at coordinate 15,029 of DATDFB010000257.1, forward strand.
CGCCTCGAGCACTACGCGAGCGTGATCGAGGGGAGTGACGACGCCGCCGACAAAGTACACGCCGTGCGCAGCGACGAGCTCCTCGACCTGATGTGGCGCAACGGCGAGCGCCACTTCGTCTCGCGCCTGCCGTGCGAATTCACGATCGAAGTCGACCGGTGCAAGGCCGCGTTCAGCACGTGGTACGAGCTCTTCCCGCGCTCCTTCGGCTCGTTCGCGGGCGTCGAGGCGCAGCTCCCGCGCATTGCCAAGATGGGCTTCGACGTCCTCTATCTTCCGCCGATCCATCCGATCGGCAAGACGTTCCGCAAAGGGCGCAACAACAGCGTCGCCGCGACGGAGAGCGACGCCGGCAGCCCGTGGGCGATCGCCGGGCACAAAGACATCCACGAGTCGCTCGGCACGATGCGCGACTTCGAGCGCCTCGTGGCGCGCGCGAAGGAGCACGGCATCGAGATCGCGCTGGACGTCGCCTTCCAGACCGCGCCCGACCACCCGTACGTGCGCGAGCATCCGGAGTGGTTCCTGAAGCGTCCCGACGGTAGCGTGCAATACGCCGAGAACCCACCGAAGAAATATCAGGACATCTACCCGTTCCACTTCGAGTCGGAGGCGTGGAAGGAGTTGTGGGAGGAGCTGCGCGGCGTCTTCCGCTTCTGGATCGACAAAGGCGTGCGCATCTTCCGCGTCGACAATCCCCACACGAAGCCGCTGCCGTTCTGGCGGTGGGTGTTGGGTGAGCTGAAGCGCGAAACCCCCGATCTCATTTTTCTCGCCGAGGCCTTCACGCGGCCGAAGATCATGTACTGGCTGGCGAAGGGGGGATTCACGCAGTCGTACACCTACTTCGCCTGGCGCAACACGAAGTACGAATTGACCGAGTACTTCAAGGAGATCAGCAAGCCGCCGGTGAGCGACTTCTTCCGCCCCAATGCCTGGCCGAACACGCCGGACATTCTCACCGAGTATCTGCAGTACGGCGGCCGCCCCGCGTTCGTGATCCGCTTGATGCTCGCCGCGACATTGAGCGCGAATTACGGGATTTACGGTCCCGCGTTCGAGCGCTTCGTCAATGCCGCGCGCGAGCCGGGAAGCGAGGAGTACCTCGACTCGGAGAAATACGAGGTCAAACATTGGGGCGACGCGGAGGACGATCTGACGGAGATGATCGCCGTCGTCAATCGCATCCGGCGCGAGAACCCGGCGCTGCAACAGAACGTCACGCTGCGGTTTCACGAGACGACGAACGACGAGATCGTCTGCTACAGCAAGGCGCACGGCGACAATATCGTGCTGACGGTCGTCAACGTCGATCCCCACAACCCGCAGTCCGGCTGGATCGAGCTGGACCTCAATGCCCTGAATCTCGACGCCAATCGTCCCTTCCAGGTGCACGAGCTCCTCTCCGGCGCGCGCTACACGTGGCACGGGCCGCGGAATTACGTGCAATTGAACCCGCAGGTGGTGCCGGCGCACATCTTCCGCATCCGCAGAAAGGTGAGGACGGAACGTGACTTTGAATACTTTCTATGATCTGGAGTGCGGCGGCCATGCCGCCGCTGATCAGAGCGGCGGCCATGCCGCCGCACTCCACATATGAGCGATTGGTACAAAGACGCCATCATCTACCAGACGCACGTCAAGGCGTTCTTCGACACGAACGCGGACGGCGTCGGCGACATCGCCGGTCTCACCGCGAAGCTCGATTACCTGCAAGACCTCGGTGTCGACGTCGTTTGGCTCCTGCCGTTCTACCCCTCGCCGCTGCGCGACGACGGCTACGACATCGCCGACTACACCGCCGTCCACCCGTCGTACGGCACGTTGACCGATTTCCGGCAATTCCTGCGCGAGGCCCACAATCGCGGCCTGCGCGTCATCACGGAGCTCGTCGTCAATCACACGAGCGACCAGCATCCGTGGTTTCAGAAGTCGCGGCGCGCGCGCAAAGGCTCGCCGTGGCGCGATTTCTACGTCTGGAGCGACACGCCCGACAAATACCGCGAGGCCCGCATCATCTTCAAAGACTTCGAGACGTCGAACTGGGCATGGGACCCGGTGGCGAAGGCGTATTACTGGCACCGCTTCTATTCGCATCAGCCCGATCTCAATTTCGACAATCCGGCCGTGCACGACGCGCTCATCAAAGTGCTCGACTTCTGGATGAACATGGGCGTCGACGCCTTTCGCCTCGACGCCATTCCCTATCTGTACGAGCGCGAAGGGACGACGTGCGAGAACCTTCCCGAGACGCACGAGTTTCTCAAGAAGCTGCGCGCGCACATCGACAAGAAATTTCCCGGCCGCATGCTATTGGCGGAAGCGAATCAATGGCCCGAGGATTCGCGCCCGTATTTCGGCGACGGCGACGAATGCCACATGGCCTTTCACTTTCCGGTCATGCCCCGCATGTACATGGCCGTGGCGCAGGAAGACCGCTTTCCGATCACCGACATCATGGCCCAGACGCCGCCGATCCCGCCGAACTGCCAGTGGGCGCTCTTCCTGCGCAATCACGACGAGCTGACGCTGGAGATGGTCACGGACGAGGACCGCGACTACATGTGGCGCACGTACGCCGCCGACAAGCAGGCCCGCATCAACCTCGGCATCCGCCGCCGGCTCGCGCCGCTCATGCAGAACCATCGCGGCCGCATTCATCTGATGAACGGGCTGCTCTTCTCGTTCCCCGGCACGCCGATCATCTATTACGGCGACGAGATCGGCATGGGCGACAACATTTACCTCGGCGACCGCAACGGCGTGCGCACGCCGATGCAGTGGAGCGCCGACCGCAATGCCGGCTTCTCGCGCGCGAATCCGCAGAAGCTCTACCTGCCGGCCATCATCGATCCGCACTACCACTACGAGCAGATCAACGTCGAGGTGCAGCAGGCCTCGCCGCATTCGCTCCTCTGGTGGATGAAGCGCCTCATCGCCATGCGCAAGCGCTACCGCGCCTTCGGGCGCGGGACGATGGAGTTTCTCCTGCCGGAGAACCGCAAGATCCTGGCCTTCGTGCGGCGCTTCGAGGAGGAGACGATTCTCGTCGTGGCGAATCTCTCGCGCCTCGTGCAGGTCTTCGAGCTCGACCTCGGTGAGTTTCGCGGCACGGTTCCGGTCGAGCTCTCCGGCGGCACGCGCTTCCCGGAGATCGGCGACCGCCCGTACATTCTCAATCTCGGGCCGTTCGCGTTCTACTGGTTCACGCTGGAGCGGCAGACCGTCGAGGCGGGGACGGAGGAGACGCCGTCGCTCGGCGCGCGGTCGCTGGCCGAGGTCTTCGCGGAGCGCAACCGCGCCGCGCTCGAGCGCGCGCTCATCCGCTATCTGAAAACGCGCCGCTGGTTCGGCGGAAAGGCGCGGACGATCGCGGCCGCCGTCGTGCGCGAGCGCGTGGCGCTGCCGAACGACGCCGGCGTGCTGGCGATCGTCGAAGTCGAGTTCACCGACGGCGAGCCGCAGCGCTACGTCGTCCCGCTCGCCGTCGCGCACGCGCGGCGCGCGGAAGAAGCGGAGGCGCGCGCGTCGACGACGATCGCCCGGAT
>DATDFB010000258.1:0-27116 GCA_036522835.1 Thermoanaerobaculia bacterium
CGACCACCGGCGTGGACAACAATGGCGATGGACTGAACAACGACCGGCCGGTCGTCAACGGCCAAGTGCTCCGGCCGGTCGTTGTTCAGTCCATCGCCATTGTTGTCCACGCCGGTGGTCGCACTGAACGGCCGCGCCGAGGCCAGCTGCGTGACCGTGCCGGCGGTCAGATTCCAGGGGAAGTCGTACGTCAGCGTCAGCACGGCGCGGTGGCGCTGGTCGAGGAGACTCGGGCCGAGCTCCTCGTCGCCCAAGCGCGAGAGGATGCTCTGGTTCGGGCCGACGCCGTTGCCGTCGGGCTCCGTCGTGTTCGTGGCATGGGAATACGTGTAGCTGAGCGATGCGAAAAGGTGCGAGAGGCCGCGGTACGTGAGCTGGCTGGTGATGCCGTTGTAATTCGCCTCGCCGAGGTTCATGAGCGCATTGACCTGGCGCACGCCGCCGGCCACCGGAAGGATCGGGCGCGTCGCGTTGGCCGCGGCCACGCTCCGCGTCTGCCCCGGCGCGGTGCGGTCGAACGCCGACGGCGCGTTGAGATCGACCGTGCGCACGAGATCCGTCCAATGCTGGTGCACGTAGTCGGCGCCGGCGGTGAAGCCGCGCGCGAATTCGCGCTCCGCGCCGATCGACGTCACCTGGCTGCGCGGATTCACGAGCTCGTCGGGATAGAACGGCAGCTTGTTGAAGTCGAGCCCGAACTTCGCGAACTGCGCCTGGTAAGACGCGCGCTGGCCCGGGAGAATGGTGATGTCGCGTGCCGGCAACTGCGAGGCCGGCAGCGTGCGCGGATCGAGCGCCACCGGCGCGCACGTGAGGCACGTCGGAAAGCCGAGCTGCCCCGGCGTGGCCGTGTACGTCACCAGGCCGTCGAGACCGCCGGTCAGTGCATTTGCGAAGAGGTTCGACTGGATCTGCGTGTAGTAACGCGCGAAGCCGCCGCGCACGGCCAGGCGCGCATCGCCGTTCGGATGCCAGCCGAAGCCGAAGCGCGGCTGGAAATTCTTCTTCGCGTCGGTGAGCGTCTGCCGGTCGTAGCGCAGGCCGGCGTCGACGGTCAGATCGTTCGTGAGCTGCACGCTGTCCTGCACGTACGCGCTGTAGAGCCGCTGGTGCAGCTCGTAGCTGCTGACGCCGAAGTCGATCGGCTGCGTGTACTGCTGCACGTCGGCGAGCGTGAGCTGGTCGAACGGCGCCGTGGTCGTGCTCTTGAACGTGAACGTGCCGAGGGCGGCGGTGCCGGGCTCGTTGCCCGTGCCGCCGGACGTGTGGCGGATGATGTTGCCGCCGAAGCGGACGTAGTGGCGGCCATGCGTCCACGACAGCGTGTCGGAGAACTGCTGCTGGTGGCCCCACAGATTCGAGAGGCGCGACTGCCCGATCGTGAACGGCACCGAGCCCGCGCGCGTGTACGTCGTCGACAGCGTCCCCGCTTCCCAGCGCGTGACCGGGTTGCCGTTGAGGACGGCGAAGCGCGCCTCGTTGAGGAGATCGTTCTCCAGCACCGACGTGGCGTTGAGCTGCGCCGTCTTCGCCGCGCGCGAGTAGCGCCGGGCCACGCTCGGCGCGCTCGTGCCGCCCACCGCGTCCTGCGGGTTGTCGTCGTACATCTTGTCGAGGTTCAGCCGCAGCATGAGCGTCTCGCCCGGGGTGAGCATGTGATCGAAGCGGCCGTTGAAGAGCGTCTGGCGGTAGTGGCCGGTGTAGGCGAGATTGCCGTCGGCCGGCAGGAGGAACGACGGCAGCGACGTGGAGAGGAACGTCGTCCGGTTCTGCCGCGTGTAATCGGAGGTGACGAAGAAGAAGGTCTTGTCGCGCACGAGCGGGCCGCCGATCGACGCGGAATACTGGTTGAGCGAATCGGGCACGTCGACGGGATTGACGGCCTGCAGCGTCGAGGGCGTCGTGCACGTGCTGACGGAGGACGGGCAGAAGCCGCTCGTCGAGAACGTCTTGGCCTGCCAGCGGCCGGGACGGATCATGTAGAGCGCCTCGCCCTGCACGTTGTTCGTCCCCGACTTCGTGACCATGTTCAGGGCCGGGCCGGCCGTCCAGCCGAATTCCGAGGAGAAGGCGTTCGAGAGGACGGTGACCTCCTGGATCGCGCCGAGCGGGACCATGGCGATCATCGTCTGCCGCCCCCACGCCTCGTCGTCGTTCGCGCCGTCGAGCGTGTAGGTGGTCGTGCGCCGCGAGCCGGAGCCGGTGGCGAAGTAGGTGACGTTGACGAAGAGGTCGCCTGTCCCCTTGGCCTGGCGGAACGCGGAGTTGAGCAGCGGCAGCGTGGTGATCTTTCGTCCGAGAATCGGCGTTTCGTCGATCTCCTTCGTGTCGAGGCGGCGGCCGATCTGCGCGTCGGCGCGCACGCCCTCGGCGGTGCCGAAGACCGCCACGTCCGCGGTCTGCGCGCCGACGAGGAGCTTCACTTTCAGCGTGGCGATCTCGCCGGCGCGAAGGACGACGTTCCTCCGCTCCTCGCTGCCGAAGCCCTCCTTGGAGACGGTGACGGTGTACGCGCCGGTGAGCGACAGCGCCGGGATGGTGGCGCTGCCGTCGCTCGTCGTCGGCACGCTGCGCGTGGCGCCGGTGGCCGTGTTGACGACGGCGACGTTCGCGCCGCTGACGCTGGCGCCGCTTTGGTCGACGACGTCGACGATCAGCGTCGCGGTGTTCGGGGTCTGCGCCGCCAGCGGCAGCGCGATGCAAAGAAGAACGAGGAGTAGAAACAGGAACCGCTTCAACGGACGACCTCCATCTTCAGCACGGGATGAATTTCGTACCACCGGTGATTCGGGCTGGCGTCGTAGCGGCTCACTCCCCACACACGGACGGCCGAGCCGGGCTTCGGCGGAGACAACGGATCGCCGTCGAGAATTTCGCAGACGACGAAGGCGCGCGGGTCGTTCGGGTCGGTGAGGCGGAAGCGGTGGCTCCCCTCGCGGAAGTCGCCGTCGAGCTGCGAGACGACGCCGGAGACGATGACGTGCGGGTCCTCGGTGGCCGCGACTTCCGTGACGCTCACGCGCCGGAACGACGCCGCATCGAACGAGAACGGGCGGTTCCGCGCCGACGCGCTGTGCGTGTAGAGCAGCGTGAAGGCCGCGAAGAGCGCCGAGGCCACGAGGGCGTCGGCGGCGAAATGCCGCAGGACGGGCGGCACGATCCACGGCTGCCGCGGATGCCGCGCCTGCGTCCGTACCATCAAGCGATCGAAGGGCGGCGCGTCCGCGGCCGGCAACGCGCCAAGCAAGCGCTTCGCCTCGCGCAGACGCACCAGACGGGCGCGGCATCCGCTGCAGTCGAGGAGATGCCGCTCGATACGCTCGACGCTGCGCGGCGGCGCGGCGCCGTCGAGGTATTGCGGCAAACGGCGGTGAAGGTCGATGCGAAGGCAGAACATGATGGTCAACTCCTCAGTTACTTCGGAGGGGGCGGAGGATCCGCTCCAGTTTGGACAGCGCGCGCGCCAGCCGCGACGAGACGGTGCCGACGGAGCACCCCAGGACCGCCGCGATCTCGTCGTAGGGCATTTCCTCGACGTAGCGGAGGACGACGACGGTGCGCAGCTTGGGCGAGAGCTCGAGGAGCGCGCGGGCCACGATCTCGTCGACCTGCTTGACGGCGCGGCGCTCTTCGGGCGACTGCGCCTCGTCCGCCCATCCGAGGATGGCCTCGAGCGGCACCTCCTCGGCGCGCTTGCGGCGGCGCAGCTCGTCGTTCACGTGATTGACGGCGATGCGCCAGAGCCACGTCCCTTTCTCTGCCTCGCCGCGGAAGCGCCCCAGGTTCTGGAAGGCTTTCAGGAAGATGCTCTGCACTGCGTCCTCCGCCGCCACCGGGGAGCCGAGGGCGTAGCGCGCCAACGTGTAGATGCGGCCGCCATGCTGCTCGTAGAGCGCGCGAAGCTCGTCGGTGGCGACGGAGTGCATTGACGTATTAGACGTGAACGCGGCGATCTTCTTCCCCTCGATGTTAAATTGCCGCGCATGAAACGCTGGATCGCCGCCCTCGCCCTCGCCCTCGCCGCCGTCAGCGCCGCCGCGCAGCAGACGCAAGCCGCCTACGAGCCGCACGCGAAGCCCGGCGCCGGGCAGGCCCTCCTCGCGCAGATGGCCGGCCAGTGGGACGTCGTCAAGACGTTCTTCCCCGCCAAGGGCGGCGACCCGATCAAGACGCGCGGCAAGTGCACGCAGAAGATGGTCCACGACGGGCATTTCCTGGAGTCGGAATTCACCTGGCTCGACGACAAGGGGAAGCCGAAGAGCACCGGCACGGGCGTCTCCGGCTTCGACCCGCGGACGAACAAGTTCACGACGTTCTGGTACGACTCCGACCAGGTGACGATGTCGATCCGCCAGAGCGACGGCACGTTCGACGGCAAGACCATCGTTCTGTGGGCGACGTCGCTCGACCCCGACCGCCCCGGCCGCCGCAACGTGGCCCGCGCCCATCTCGAGGATGGTGGCAAGGTGCTGTACCACCGCCACTACGCCATCGACGAGAAGGGCAACGAGCGGATGGTCATCGAGCTGCGGATGACGCGGCGGAAGTAAGCAGGCGGCGGGCTTGTTGCCGCCTCCTCCATGATCTCCTTCGCCGGCGTCAGCAAGCAGTATGGCCGTCAGGTCGTCTTCGTCGACGCCTCCTTCCAGCTCAACCCGGGGGAGCGGGCGGGGCTGGTGGGGCCGAACGGCTCGGGCAAGACCACGCTCTTTCGCATGATCGCGGGCGAGGAGGCGGTGGACGACGGCGTCGTCACCGTGCCGAAGAAGGTCTCCATCGGCTACTTCCGGCAGGAGGTCGACGAGATGCGCGGCCGGCCCGTGCTCGACGAGGCCATCGCCGGCAGCGGCCGCCTCGGCGATCTGCATCACGAGCTCCTCGAGCTCGAGCAGAACCTGCACGACGAGGCCGCGCTCTCGCGCTATGGCGAGGTGCAGGAGGAGTATCAGCACCTCGGCGGCTACGAGCTCGAGGCGCGCGCCCGCACCGTCCTGCACGGCCTCGGCTTCGACGACGCCCAGATCGACGGCGACGCCGGCGCGCTCTCCGGCGGTTGGAAAATGCGCGTCTCCATGGCCCGCATCCTCCTCGGCAACTTCGACGTGCTGCTCCTCGACGAGCCGACCAATCACCTCGACATCGAGTCCATCCTCTGGCTGGAGCGCTTCCTCCGCAACTCGACCGCGACCATCCTCATGACTTCGCACGACCGCGACTTCATGAACCGCGTCGTCACGAAGATCGTCGAGATCGACGACGGCGACATCCTCACCTACAGCGGCGACTACGACTTCTACGTCCGCGAGCGCGAGCTCCGGGAGAGCAACCAGGAAGCCGCCTACGCGCGGCAGCAGGCCAAGCTGGCCAAGGAGCAGCGCTTCATCGAGCGCTTCACCGCGCACGCCGCGAAGGCGGCGCAGGTGCAGAGCCGCATCAAGATGCTCGACAAGCAGGAGCGCATCGAGCCGCCGAAGAAGCGGCGGGCCATGAAGTTCGACTTCCGCAAGCCGCCGCGCTCCGGCGACGACGTGGCCACGCTCGCCGGCGTGAAGAAGGCCTTCGGCGCCAAGCGGATCTACGACGACTTCGACTTCCGTGTGCGCCGCGGCGAGCGGTGGTGCGTGATGGGAAAGAACGGCGCCGGCAAGTCGACGCTGCTGAAGATGGTGGCCGGGGCGTTGACGCCGGACGGCGGCACGGTGAAGCTCGGCGCCAGCCTGACCATGGGCTACTTCGCCCAGCAGTCGCTCGACCTGCTCGATCCCGAGCTCACCGTGTGGGAGCAGATCCAGAAAGACTTCCCGCTCGAGGGCGTCGGCGTCCTGCGCAACCTCCTCGGCGCGTTCCAGTTCTCCGGCGACGACGTCGAGAAACGCATCCGCTCGCTCTCCGGCGGCGAGAAGTCGCGCTTGGTTCTGGCCCGGATGCTCCTCGATCCGCCGAACTTCCTCGTCCTCGACGAGCCGACGAACCACCTCGACGTGGCCACCAAAGAGATGTTGATCGAGGCCCTGAGGGACTTCGAGGGGACGATGCTCTTCGTATCGCACGACCGCACCTTCCTGCGCGGCCTCGCCAACCGCGTGCTGGAGCTCGATGAGCGCCCCACGACGTACGGCGGCACGTACGGCGAGTACGTCGAGCGGACCGGCCGCGAGGCGCCGGGCGTGCACGCCTAGCCTGCCGCACGCGGCTGCGACCGGAAGGAACGTTTACGGCTCGCGGCCGAAGAATCCTGCATAATTTGCACACTTCGGCATTCCATGGCAATCGCGAAAGGCACGTCCCTCGGTCCATACGAGGTCGTCGCCCACATCGGTTCGGGCGGAATGGGCGATGTGTGGCGCGCCCGGGACCGCCGCATCGGCCGTGACGTGGCCATCAAGGTGCTCCCCGAGGCCTTCGCGCCGGGGGACGAGCGGGTCAAGCGCTTCGAACAGGAGGCGCGCGCCGCGGGCGCGCTGAATCATCCCGGGCTCGTGACGATCTTCGACGTCGGCAAGGTCGACGGCGTGCCGTACATCGTCATGGAGCTGCTCGAAGGCGAGACCCTGCGCGACGTCCTCGCACAGGCGAAGCCCGGGGCGCTGCCGCTCCGCAAAGCGATCGAATACGCAACGGAGATCGCCTCGGCGCTCGCCGTCGCCCATGCCAAGGGCATCGTCCACCGCGATCTCAAACCGGAGAACCTCTTCGTCACCGCCGATCGCCGCGTGAAGATCCTCGACTTCGGTCTGGCGAAGCTGGCCTCGGAGTCGACCGACGCCAACGACACGCGCCGGACGTCCATCCATCTCACCTCGACCGGCCTCGTTGTCGGCACGCCCGGATACATGTCGCCCGAACAGGTGCGCGCCGCGCCGGTCGATCACCGCACCGACATTTTCGCCCTCGGCTCGGTGCTCTACGAGATGATCACCGGCACGCCCGCCTTCGAGCGCTCCTCGGCCGTCGAGACGATGCATGCGGTGCTGACGGACGAGCCGGAGCCTCTGGAGGCGCTGGTTCCGGCCGTCTCGCCGGCGTGCGCGGCCACGGTCGCGCATTGCCTGGAGAAAAATCCGCACGAGCGCTTCCAGTCCGCGCACGATCTCGCCTTCCAACTGCGGACCCTTCCCGAGGTGTCGAAGCTCGCCATGTCGACGATCGTTCCAACCCCGGCGAAGAGGAGGTGGTACGCCACGCCGCGCGCGGCCATCGTCGCGCTGGTGGCGCTGCTCGGCGCCGGCGGCGTGAGCTTCGTGCTCCTCGGCATGCGGCATCAGGCTGCGCCCGAGACGGAACGCATCTTCCGGCAACTGACGAGCGCCGATGGATCGGAGCTCTTTCCGGCGATGGCACCGGACGGAAAGTCGTTCGCCTATGTCTCGGCGGAGTCCGGAAATCGCGACATCTACGTGCAGCGAGTCGATGGACACGAGTCGATCAACATCACCGCCGACTATACGGACGACGATTCGGAGCCGGCCTTCTCCCCCGACGGCTCGCAGATCGCGTTTCGGTCGGAACGCGACGGAGGGGGCATCTTCGTCATGGGCGCGACCGGCGAGTCCCCGAAGCGGCTGACGAACTTCGGACACAATCCAGCCTGGTCGCCGGACGGAACGGAAATCGTCTTCGCCACCGAGCCGGTGGAGACGCAGCCCGACACGCGCGCCCACCCGGGCGAGCTCTGGCTGGTGAATGCGCACAGCGGCGCGTCGCGCCCTCTCGTGCAGCCGCAAAAGGGCGGGCCCGATTTTGGCTGGCAGAGCGACGGCGTGCAGCCGAGCTGGTCCCCGAACGGAAAACGGATCGCTTTCTGGAGCCTTTCCTCGTTATCCGCGCAACGCGACCTCTGGACGATCGACCCTCACGCCGCCGAACCGAAGAAAACCGTCGTCCGCGTCACCTCGGATGCGGCGCTGCAATGGAACCCGGTCTGGTCGCCGGACGGCAAGTATCTGTATTACGGCTGCGACGCCGACGGAACGCTGAATCTCTGGCGCGTGGCCATGAACCGGGACTCGGGGTCGCCCATCGCTCCGCCCGAGCCGGTACCGCTGCCGGCAAACACCGCGGGACACTTCTCATTCGCGAGATCGGGGGACATGGCATTCGTGTCGGTGACCGGATCCGACCGCGTGCTGGCCATACCGTTCGATGCGAATGCCGGCACGCTCGGATCGCCCCGGCGGGTGATCGGCGGCTCGCAGCACATTCGCAATTTCGACGTGTCGGCGGACGGAAAGAGGATCGCCTTCGCCTCGAGGCTCGGGAAGCAGGAGGACATTTTTGTCGCGGACGCCGACGGAAAGCGCATCAGCCAATTGACCGACGACGCCGCCAAAGACCGGGACGTTCATTGGTCTCCCGACGGAAAGACGTTGTATTTCATGTCGAACCGCGACAGCGACGCGTATTGGATCTGGAAAATCAACGCGGACGGCAGCGGCCTGGCCCGCGTCAGCGACGAGGCCGAGTCGAAACGTCTGGGATTCCAGAATCTCCTCACGCCGGTGCCTTCGCCGGACGGGCGTACCCTGCTCGTGCAATCGATGACCTCGGCGCTTCTGCATCTCGACCGCCCGGTCGGACAGCGGCTCGAGCCGCTCCCTCTACTTCTCAGCTTCCCGAGGTGGTCGCCTGACGGGCAATTCATCGCCAGCAGGGATCGCATGGGCCGGGAGATCATTCTTTACTCGCTGCGCACGCACGAGGTGGAAAAGCTGGCGGACGGCGGCGCCTCTCCGCAGTGGACTCCCGACGGCAACAAGGTCGTCTACTTCGAACGTCAGGACATCCGCATACTCGACCTTCGCACTCGCGCCGTCTCCATCGTGCCGTTCCGGCAGCTCCCCGGCGAACAGATCGATTTGCGCGGTACGTGGGTGGTGCGCCTGTCGAAGGATGGCCGGACTCTCTACGTCCAATCGACGAACCCGCAGAGCGACATCTGGCTCGCCCAATTCCACAATCATTGAACGATGGTGAGGAATCCCTCGCGAACGAGCGTGCCGCACAATGCGAGATTCTCATCGTCATTGCCTGGGAGTGCGCCGGCGATGAATTCTCCGCCATCGATCATGACGCGGATGCTCTCCGCCGCGGCCGCGGGAAATACGAGCTCCTTCCGATGGAACGTCAGGACGACTTGCCCGCCGTCATTCGTCAGCTGCGGCCAGAGACCGCTTCGCCTGCGGAAACGGCTGGCGGCGCTGATGGACGGCAGTCTCACGTAGTCGGCGAGACGGTCCGTCGAATCGGGAAGGCGTTCCTCGGCGAAGTCGCTGTACATTCTCTCGACGTAGGCAGGCAGATCGGCATCGTCGAAAAAGCGATGAACATGGCGGAGGAACGCGGCGTTGGATTTTCCGCTCCGGACGTCGACCGGCAGAGACCTGCGCAGCCACGGGCTGGCGTGGGCGTTGTCGGCGATCTGCCTGAGGAGATCGGCATACGTGTATTTCTTCAGCGCGAACTCCATGTGTCCGCTCATTGCATCCGCGGAGCGCGCCTCGTGAACGAATCCGCCCGGCAGGTACAGGAGATCGCCAGGCTCCAGCCTTGTGGTGAGCGTCGGCGCTCCGGAGCCGTCGGAGACGGTCCAGCGCTTCGTGCCGGCGAACTGCAGAATGAAGGTATCTTCGCCGTCGCGCCGGGCGCGGAACCCCGCATCGTTCGCCGGCGCCAGGAATACCTTCGCCGTGACCGGCGCGTGAAAGACCCGCTCCATGTCGTGGCACAGGTGGAGGACCGCGGCACAATGCCGCTCATACGCGCCGATGAAGATGGAGTACCCTTCGTAAAAGCGGGCAAAGATCGCCTCCGTGTCCGCTGCGTCCTCTTCGGCGAGGGTTTCGCCGTTCCGAACGAGCCGTAAGTCCGCCGACAGCATCGCCGCCTCGCCGATGCGGGCATTGAGCGCGTCGAGCGTGAGGAGGCTGCCGTAGTGCTCCGGCAACTGACGCCTGATGAGCAGCGGCTGCCTTTCGTAATAGCCGTCGCAAAACTGCGCAAGCGAAAACGGCTCGAGCAAGCGGCCGACGGTGAAGCGGGTCATGCCGGCGATCCTGCAATGGCCAGAAATCCTTCCCGGACCAATGTGCGGCACAGCGCGAGGTTCGCCGCGCGGCCTCCCGGCAGGCCGCGCGGCGAGAATTGCCGCGCCTTCATCATGAAACGGAGGCTGGGAGCGGCGGAGGCGGGAAACTCGAGCCTCTTTCGATCGAACGTCAGCACCGTCTTGCCGCCGGCCGAGAGCTCGTGGCACACGCCGCTTCTGATTTGCAGGCGGCTCCCTGCGTCCATCCACGGCAGGTTCACGTAATCGGCGAGACGGTCCGTCGCATCCGGCAGGCAGTCGCCGGCGAACTCCTCGTGGGCTTTCTCGACGTACGAGGAGAGGTCGGCATTGTCGAAGAATTCATGGACGTGGCGGAGAAACTCGTCATCCGGCGCCGCGCCCCGGTAGCCGATCGGCAATGGGCGTCGCAGCCACGGATCGGCGTCCGCGCCGTCGGCGATTCGCCGCAGGAGATCTGCCCAGGTGAGCGCTCGCATCTCGAGCGTGACGTGGCCGCTCACGCTGTTTCCCGAGCGCCCTTCGTGGACGAATCCGCGCGGTATGTACAGAAGATCGCCGGGCTCCAGCGTCGCCGTCAGCGTCGGCTCGACCCGCGTCCATTCTCCCGGATAGAGCAGTTGCCGGTCCGTCGGCAACGTCACCGGCGAGTCATAGATCGCCCACTCCTTGGTGCCCGTGAACTGCAGGATGAAGACGTTCGTCGGGTCCCAGTGGGGACTGAATCCCTGGGCATTTCTCGGCGTGAGATAAACGTGGGTCCTCACCGAGGAGTGAAAGGCACGCTCGACCTCATGGCGCAGCCGCAGCATTGCGGCCGAGTGCTGCTCGTACTCCATGAGGATGATCGTGTACCCGTCGTAAAACTTCGCGAAAAGCAGCTCCTTGTCGACGGTGGCATCCGACCAGTGACTATTGGCGGAGGAGCTCGGATACGTATAGTCGCCGTAGTCGATCTCCTCGCCGTTGCGCGCCAGCCGCAGCGGCGGCGCCGAAAGATGGGCGCGGCCGAGGTGCTCGTTGACGTCGTCGAGCGTGAGCAGAGAGGCGTAGAACGCCGGCGAGCGCCGCTTGATCAGCAACGGCTTCTTCTCATACCAGGCGCGGTAGAACGCCCGAAAGGAAAAAGGCTCGAGCAAACGCTCCATGCTCAGGGTCACGGTCCCGTTCCGATCGTCGGACATGGCGCACGGCCAGGCGGCTCAATCGCGCGAATGATCGAGCCGCCCTGCCTCGGGGGCTTCCGGATGCTTTGTTACTTCTTCTTGGAGGAACCTTTTTTCGAGCCGGCCGCTACATACGCAACAGGTCCCTTTACCGCTACATACGGAACAGGTCCCTTTTTGCCGGATTTCTTTGACGGGGGTTTGTGCGAACCTTTTTTCGTTGCCATCGAATGCCCTCCTTGTCCAGTAGAGTTGCGCCCACGCACGTCTTTTATATGGATGAGATCAGTATCGCAAAGTTGACGGAGTTGAGCAATTCCGGCGTGATCGCCACCCTCGGCGGCGGCGGCTTCCTCATGGAGCCGCGCAACCGGCGGCTCGACAATTGGCTGCTGTCGCTCACGCGCAAGCGCCGGCCGCGCGTTCTCTTTCTGCCGACGGCGAGCGGCGACGCGGCGCGCTATGTGGCGCGCTTCCACCGCGCCTTCCCGAGCGGCGCGCACCTCGGGCTCTTCAACCGCACCGTGCGCGATCTCCGCTCGTTCGTGCTGCGGCACGACGTCGTCTACGTCGGCGGCGGCAATACGGCGAACATGCTCGCGGTCTGGCGCGTGCACGGCCTCGATGCGATTCTCAAAGAGGCCTGCGACAATGGCACGCTCCTCTGCGGCGTCAGCGCCGGCGCGAACTGCTGGTTCGAGAACAGTCTCACCGACTCCTTCGGCCGTCCGCTGCGCCCGCTCGACGACGGCCTGGGGCTCCTCCCCGGCAGCTTCTGCCCGCACTACGACGGCGAGCGCGATCGCCGAGCCGCCTACCGCCGCTTCGTCGCCAACGGCGCGCTGCCGGAGGGATGGGCGGCGGAGGACAGCGTGGCCGTGCTGTGGAGGGGCGGCCAGGTCGCAGAGATCGTGGCCTCGCGCCGCGGCAAGAGCGCCTGGCGCGTCTCTCGAGACGCGGAACAGCGCTACAGCGCGGCGATGCTGTAAATGGGGGACTACGAGTCGTACGCCACGCGCCCAATCACGCGCTCTTTGCCGTGGTCCAGCCGCGACTCCAGGAGCTCGCGCAGGTTCGTCATCTCCAGGAACATGTGGCGGTGGCGGATGCAGTGGACGCTGATGGCGAAGAAGAGGAGCGCCGTGGCGGCGAAGAAGACGGCGGACGCGGGCGTCACGGCGGGAAGGGCGGCCGGCGAGCCGGTCACGAACATCTCCTGCAGGAGGATCAGCAGATAGAGCGGCAGCGGGAAGAAGACCGTGGCGGAGAGGAACCGGCTGGCCTGGATGCGGAAGTAGGGCCGCAGGGCCAGGAAGCTCATGGAGAGGAAGTAGCCGAGCATCATCACCGCGGCGAAGTGGAGCTGCACGAGCGGCGCGCCGAGCGGCGCGTGCACGTGGCGCGCGGCCACGAGCATGCGCGACTGCAGCAGCACCACGACCGCGAGCGAGACGATGGTCCCGCCGACGCAGAAGATCGCCAGGAAGGCCGCGAAGAGATTGCGCGCCGCAAGAAGCGCGGCCATGCGCAGGAGGATGGCCGCCGCGGCCATGCCGGCCAGCAGCGCCACGACGATGGCCCACGCGGCGACGGACGAGGTCGAGACCGCGCCGCCGTGCACCGCCACGAACGTCACCTGCCCGCGCAACTGCTGCGCCAGCCCGGCCGCGGAGGCGAGGGCCAGGAAGAGGCAGAAGGCCGTGCCGGTGTAGAAGAGTCCCTTCGGCATAGGTAGATGTTACTCGCTCTTGCGCATGGAGATGATGTGGTCGAGGCGGATCTCCAGGGCATTGTTTTCCGTTCGGAAGCGGATGAACTCCGCGCCGCCGGCGGTGTAGACGTCGTCGACCACGCCGCGCTCGCGCTGGGTCACGCCTTCGAGATCGAACTCCAATTCCACACGCTCCTTGTGCATGGCCGCCGCTTCCAGCTCGTCGTGGTAATCGCAGGAGATCGGGCGGTACGGTTCGGCATCCATCGGCGCCTCCTCTCGCCGTCCAGTTCACGTTCGGTGCCGTGGTACGATTCAGAGCGGGTCCGTCTCAAATGAATGCGCTCGAATCGCTGTTCCGTATCGACTCGCTCGCCTCGGCCGGCCCACTCATCTTCGCCGGCGTCCTCCTGCTGCTGCTGATCATTTCCTTCCGCTCGCGCGCGGTCGTCTTCTGCCAATACCTCGAGACGATGACCGGCATCGAGCTCAAGCCGTCGGACGTCCGCCGCGTCTACCGCAAACGCGGCAAGAACGGCGTGCGCGAGATGTTCCTCGACCTGATCATCCGCGAGGATCTCAAGGAAGGGCCGATCGCGATCCCGGACGAAAACAGGTCACAGGGGACAGGGAACGGGTGACCTGACGCGAAGCGCACGCCGCGCGCCGTGAAGACGGCCACCGCGCGGTGTGAAACGGCCATCGTGCGTCGTGAGAGCGCCAGCGTGCGCCGTGAGAGCGCCAGCGTGCGCCGTGAGAGTACCAGCGTGCGCCGTGAGAGCGCCAGCGTGCGCCGTGAGAGTACCAGCGTGCGCTGTGAGAGCGCCAGCGTGCACCACGACGATGCCGTCATACACGGCAACCGGCTATGAGACGCGCGCAGCGGGAGTCTTGCAGATGCAGAGCGGGCTATCGCGTCGGGTGAGCCGCGAGCGCATTACGCGCCCATTGTTACGCTGCCCATCCGCCTGGCCGTCTCATCCGACACGCCTGTCACCCGTCACCTGTCACCCATCACCTGTCACCCACCCCTCAGTTATCGTTGAACAGCTCCACGAACTCATACACATAGTTCCCGGTGCCGATGGCGTCGGAGAACTCGTTGATGAACACTCCTTTTCCGCAGCCGGTGAGGCCGCCGCTGCCCGGCGTCGCGCTCGAGGCGCTGACGTTCGTCCACGTCCCCGCGCTTCCCACCGCGCCGCAGTTCGCGCGCTGCAGGCTCTTGAGAGCGCCGCTGTCCATCCCAACCGTCGCACCGTCGATCGTCGTACCGCCGGAGTTCTTCAGCGTGTACGTCTCGCTGCCGTTGATCTGCGGCATGTGATCGGCGCTGTTGACGTAGGTCACGTTCGCGCCGAGGGTCACGCCCCAGAACGACTCGAACGCGGCCTTCGTGGCGTTGCGGGCGACGATGACGTAGCCGTGCGACTGGATGATCGTCCCCGTCGGGATCGTGTAATTGAGCGTCGCATTCGCCTGCGTCAGCGTCCAGCCGCCGATGTCAATCGCGTCGTCGACCGTTTTGGTGACCGGCAATCCCGAGCTGGTCAGCTCGTTGGCGCCCTGATGCACGCCGCCGTCGGCGCTGACCGTGTACGTGCTCCCGTCGGTCGACACCTCGATGTTGCCGACGCAGTAGCCGGTCGTGCTCATGTTCGTGCTGCCGGGATTCCCCTCCTCCGTCTGCAGCACGAGCGCGGCCGGCGCGGTGATGCACGACGTCGAGCCGGCGCGGAGGACGTGATCGACGACGTCGACGCGCGGCAGGTCCCAGCCGGTGCTCTCGCCGTCGCCGACGCCGATGAGCGCCACCTCCGGCTTCGCTTTGTTGAAGTACGTCGGATTCGTGCTGCTCTCGCTGCCGTGGTGGTTGACGTGCATGACATCGATGCCGCCGGTCGAGATCAGCGGATTGGCGCCGCCGGGCGAGATGGCGTTGATCACCGAAGTCTCGACGTCCGTCTGCGTCGTCGAGCGGCCGGTGCAGGCGTCGCTGCCGCCGCCCATGTCGCCGGCCCAGAGGTAATCGAAGCCGCCGTACTTGACCAGGACGGCGATGGAGCGGTCGTTCTCGTCGCTCACGCTGACCGTGCCGCCGCCGATGATCGAGCCGTTGCGGGCGATGCAGGTGAGCGTCGCGCCGCTGCCGAGCTGGATGACGGTGCCGACCGGCATCGACACCGGCGAGCCCGCCGTCGTCGTCGCCGCCGCGCTGTTCCAGCTCGTCGCGCACGAGGAGCTGTAGCTCGAGCCGTTGTAGTAGTTCTTGACGTGGATGTCGTAGCCGGCGTTCACCACTTCGTCCATGCCGCCGATGTGGTCGCAGTGCTGATGGCTGGCGATCGTGTAATCGAGGCCGTTCGCGGCGTAGATGCCGATGCTCTGCAGGTACGGGACGACGTACGACGTCCCCTTGCCGGTGTCGCCGGCGTCGAGCAGCACGGTCGTACCGTTCGGACCTTTGACCAGGACGCTGCAGCCCCAGCCGACGTTGATGGTGTGGATCTCGAGATTCTGAGAGACAGCGGGGAGCGCGAGTAGGGACACAACCACCAGGGCCACCACGGTTCGCATAAGCCCTCCTGTGCGCGGTCGGGCGCTACTCTAGCAGGTTCCGGTACGCCTGAAAGACGTCGTTGCCGAAACAGGCAAAGATGACGCGCGCGACCGACGGATAGCGCTCCACCGCGGCGCGCGTCTCGCGCACGGCGATCTCGGTCGCCGCCTCGATCGGATAGCCGTAGACGCCGCAACTGATGGCCGGAAACGCGATCGAGTGGACGCCGCGCTCCGCGGCCAGGCGGAAGCTCTCGCGGTAGCACGAGGCCAGGAGCTCCGGCTCGCCGCGCTCGCCGCCGCGCCAGACGGGGCCGACGGTGTGGATGACGTACTTGGCCGGCAGGCGATAGCCGCCGGTGATGCGCGCCTCTCCGGTCGGGCAGCCGCCGAGCGTGCGGCACTCGGCGAGGAGCTCCGGTCCGGCGGCGCGGTGGATGGCGCCGTCGACGCCGCCGCCGCCGAGGAGCGAGGAATTGGCGGCGTTGACGATGGCGTCGACGTGCAACTTGGTGATGTCGGTCTGAATGGCCTCGATCACGTCTTGCGTCCCAGCTTGACGACGATGTCGTACTCGCTCTTCGTCACCGGCTGGATGGAGAGCCGCGAGCCCTTCTTCGTGACCACCATGTTCTCGAGGCCCTTGGTTTTTTTCAGCGTTTCCAAAGGGACGATGTTCGCGAAGGTCTCGACGTAGCGGATCTCGACCATGCACCAGGCCGGGTCTTTCTCCGGCACCGCCTCGCGGCTCACCTCGGCCAGCCCGGTGACGCCGGACGGCTCGGCGCTGGAGGCGTAGAAGAGGACCTTGTCGCCGGCGCGCATCTCGTCGCGCATGAAGTTGCGCGCCTGGAAGTTGCGGACGCCTTCCCAGTTGGTCTTGCCGTCGCGCTTCAGATCGTCGATGGAGTACGCCGAGGGCTCGGACTTCATCAGCCAATACTTCATAGGTCAATTCTATGTGGAGAGCGGCGGCATGGCCGCCGCTCTGACAGCGGCGGCATGGCCGCCGCACTCCACATAGAATCTCCACCGATGGTCGCCTTCGAGAAAGCGCCGCCCGAGGCGCGGCAACTGCTGACCGTGCCGATCCGCGAGCTCGGCTTGTCGCTGGAGCGCTCGCCCGTCGCGCCGTTCGTGCGCGCGTTGTACGGCGAGCTCGAAGCGGCGGGGCTGACTCAGTTCCGGCCGCGCTGTTATCTCTCCGATGAATGGGGCTGCCCCTCCGAGGAGCCGGTCATCGGCATCCCCTTCTACCTCGGCGATCCGCGCGTGGCGCGCATCGAGGACGCCGTCAACGACGTCGAGAGCGAGCGCGAGATCATGACCTACCTCCGCCACGAGGCCGGCCACGCCTTCAACTACGCCTACGAGCTCTTTCGCACCGAGGAGTGGCACGAGCTCTTCGGCTCCTTCCGCCGGCCCTATCGCGACGACTTCCCCTTCGTGCCGTTCTCGAAGGACTACGTTCGCCACATCGCCGGCTGGTACGCGCAGAAGCATCCCGACGAAGACTTCGCCGAGACGTTCGCGGTGTGGCTCGATCCGGAGTCGAACTGGCGCGACCGCTATCACGGCTGGGGGGCGATGCGGAAGCTGCTCTACGTCGACCGCGTCGCCGGCGAGCTCGGCGGCCGCGCGCCGGTGCACGTCGAAGGCGAGACCGACGTCACCGTCGAGGAGATGGCCCAGACGGTCGAGGAGTTCTACCGCGAGACGACGATCGACGAGACGCGCGCCATCGAGGAGCTCGCGCTCGACGCCGACCTCACCGACATCTTCGTCGAGCCGGGGCGGCGGCGCGCCGGCGTCGAGTACCGCGCCGCGACACAGCTCCTCGCCGATCACCGCCGCGACGTCGTCGACAAGATCAACTACTGGACCGGCGTCCGGCGCACGCTCGTCCGCGCGCTGGTGACGGCCGTCGAGCGCCGCGTCGGGGAGCTCGATCTCGCCGCCGAGGCGATGCGCAGCCGCACGGCCATGGTCGAGCTGACGGTGTATCTCACGACCCTGGCAATGACGTTCCTCACCGGCAACAAGCGCCTGCGCCACCGCACGCCATGAAGGTCACGATCCTCTTCAACCGCAGCGAGGGGTACGAGGAGTACCCCGGCGCGAACATCGAGGCGGAGCTGCCGAAGAAGCGGCGCCGCAAGAAGAAAACGGACGTCGAAGCGATCTCCGACGCGCTGCGCGCGCTCGGGCACGAGCCGTCGCTCCTCGCGGTCGACGGACGGCCGCAGACGCTCACCCGCATCGCCCGCAGCAGCGCGGACCTCTATGTCAACCTCGTCGAGTCGTACGGCGGCGACGACACGAAGGAGATGCACTTCGCCGCGTTCCTCGACCTCGTCGGCAAACGCTTCACCGGCGCGAGCGCGGAGGCGTCGCTCCTGGCGATGGACAAGAGCATCGCGAAGATGATCGTCCGCTTTCACGGTCTCTATACGCCGTACGCCGCCGTCGTCTACCGCGGCCGCGTCGAGCACGCGCAGGACATCCAGTTTCCCGTGATCGTGAAGCCGGCCAACGAGGACGCGTCGAAGGGGATCGACGCCGGCGCGGTGGTGTCGTCGATCAAGGAGCTGATGGAGCGCATCGCCTACGTGCACGACGAGTTCGACTGCCCGGCACTGCTGGAGGAGTACATCGAGGGCCGCGAGATCTACGCCGCAATCCTAGGCAATGAGCGCCCCGAGGCGCTGCCGCTCGTGGAGCTCGACCTCTCGAAGCTGCCGGAGGGGATGCCGCACATCGCCGGCTACGAGGTGAAGTTCGACGTGCGCACGGAGGCGTATCGGCGGACGAAGTCGGCGCCGGCGCGCGACCTCGACGAGGAGACGACGGAGCGGATTCAGGCCGCCGCGCTGACGGCCTACCAGGCGCTGAAGCTGCGCGACTACGGGCGCATCGACCTGCGCCTCGCGGAGAGCGGGCGTGTCTACGTGATCGAGGCCAATCCGAATCCGTGGCTCGATCCGGCGGCGGAGTTCGCGATGGCGGCGAAGGAGGGCGGCCGGAGCTACAACGAGGTGATCGGCGAGATCGTGGAGATGGCGATGCGGCGGTAGCGCTGGGGCGCACGCCGTGCGCCCCTACCGGGCGTATACCGCTTGGGGCGCACGCCGTGCGCCCCTACCGGGCGTGTATCGGTAGGGGCGCACGGCGTGCGCCCTCAATGCTCCGGTAGCGCGCCAGGGCCTCGCGCAACAACTCGATCGACGTGCGGAGGTCGCGCTCGTTCAGGACATAGGCGATGCGCACTTCGCTGCGGCCGCGCTCCGACGCGTAGAAGCCGCTCCCCGGCGCGACCATGACGGTGGCGCCGTCGTGCGCGAAGTCGGTGAGGAGCCAGGCGGCAAAGTCGTCGGCGTCGTCGACCGGCAGCTGGGCCATGCAGTAGAACGCCCCCTCGGGCTTCTGCAGGAAGACGCCGTCAATCGACTTCAGCCCCTCGTAGAGCACGTCGCGCCGCTTCTGATACTCGGCGACGACGTCGCGCGTGTAGTCGTCGCCCAAGGAGTCGGCGCCGACGGCGATGAATTGCGCGAGGCCGGGCGGCGAGAGCCTCCCCTGGGCCATGCGCAGCGCGGCGTCGTAGACCTCGGCGTTGTGCGTGACGAGCGCTCCCAAGCGGATGCCGCAGGCGCTGTAGCGCTTGGAGAGGCTGTCGACGACGATGACGAAGTCGTCCGCGTCGTTCAGTTCCAACGCGCTCATGGCCTTGCGGCCGTCGTAGACGAACTCGCGGTAGACCTCGTCGGAGACGAGGAAGAGGCCATGGTCGCGGCAGAAGCCGGCGACGGCCTCGAGCTCTTCGCGCGTGTAGACGGTGCCGGTGGGATTGTTGGGATTGCAGACGATGACGATGCGCGTGCGCGGGGTGAGGGCGCGCTCGAAGACGTCGCGCGGCGGGAGGTGGAAGCCGTCGCGCCCGCGGCTGGTGACCGGGACGAGGTTCAGCCCGGCCATCGTGGCGAAGGCGCGGTAGTTCGCGTAGAAGGGCTCGACGACGAGGACGTCGTCGCCCTCGTTCGCACAGGCCAGGAAGGCGAAGAGGATGGCCTCGCTGCCGCCGGTCGTGGCGAGGATCTGGTCGTCGCTCAGGGTCAGTCCGAGGCGTTTCTCGTAATAGCGGCGCAGCGAGCGGAGGAACTCCGGCGTGCCGGGGGAGGGCGAGTATTCGAGCACTTTTTCGTCGAGCTCGCGCAGGCGCGCGCGCATGCACGCCGGCGTCTCAATGTCGGGCTGGCCGATGTTGAGGTGGTAGACGCGCACGCCGCGCGCTTTCGCGGCCTCCGCGAGCGGCGCCAGACGGCGGATCGGCGAGGCCGGCATGGCCTGCGCGCGCCGCGAGAGCTCCAGCGCCGTGCGGATTATCATTTCTTCTTCGACCGGCCGCGGGCGTTGAAGATGGCCCGCGCGCGCTCGTTGCGCACGCCCGGAGCCGCGTCGTGAGCGCTCATGGCCTGCTTCTGCCGGTCGTAAACCTCTCCCTTGTCACTCGCTTCGGAGTGCTCGCGTCCGCCAACTTTGTAAAAGTCGGGGTTGACGTTGATGTTCTTGCTCATGCTGGGGATACGTGCGAGGGACGTGCCGTCCTTTCTCCATGGAGGACAGGCACTCTTGCCTCCTGTTCTACCTCACGTAGAGGGGGACAGGCAAGAGTGCCTGTCCTCCACAGAGAAAGTTGCATTCGCTTCGCGTCCGAGGGAGCCTCGGGGCGTGATTGGCGAGGATACCTTTGCCACGCGCCGGCATCTGCCGCATCTGCAGCGCGACGGGAAGACCTACTTCGTGACCTTCGTGACGCATCGGCGGCTTGTGCTGCCGCCAGCAGCAAGGGACTTGGTGTTCGCAACGATCGTGTATGAACACCGGCGCTCCTGCTATCTCCACTGCGCCGTCGTCATGCCGGATCACGTGCATGCGCTGTTCACGCCGCTCGATGAATGGACGGTTCCAAAGATCGAGCGGCGGATGAAAGGTGTATCGGCGTGGAAGATCAATGGGCTGCTTTCGCGATCGGGCGCGCTGTGGTTGAGCGAGTCGTTCGATCGGGCACTCCGTTGCGATGAGGATCTGGTCAGGAAGGCGGATTACATTTGCGCGAATCCTGTACGGGCGGGGCTCGTCGAGCGGGAAGAGGATTACACGTGGATTTGGCGGGCGTGGAAAAATGACGGAGGACAGGCATGAGTGCCTGTCCTCCACGGAGCGGCTCACTGGTTGCTGACGATCGAGAAGCCGCTCAGGAAGCCGCACTCGTGCGTGAACGCCGGCGGCTTGCGGCCGCAGTTGTACGTGGCGCTGAACTCCATCGGGCCTTTGATGATCACGCGCACGATGTCGGCGCTCAAATAGACGAAGCTGGAGCGGCCGTTGAACTTCTTGTCGTGCGACCACGACGCCGCGCTCTCGACGCGGCTGTAGATGGCCGGCGTGTAGCGGAACTTGGCCACGAACCTCGTGACCACGTCGAACGACGTCTGGCGCTCCTGGCTCACCACCTTGCTCGACGCGTAGCGCCCTTCGAGCGTCAGCGTCGGGCGCGTCTCCTCGCCGTCCAGCAGCCCGCCGAAGTTGTTAGTGGAGAGGGCCGCCTTCAGCCCGAAGGCGTCGTCGTCCTGGCCGCCGTTCTGGTCCGACTTGTCGTACGCCGCCGCGATGCCCAGCGCTAGGCGCGGGTGCAGCGGCGTCGGCTTCGGCTGCTTCGCCGAGGGGTCCCAGAGCAGCGACAACTCCCCTTCCGCGTTCAGCGTCGAGGCGTTCCCGCCGTTGAGCTGCTGCGTGGCGCGCGCTTGGGCCTTCGCGAACGAGTGTCCTTTCTGGAACGGAGCGAGGAAGTGCCCGTCGAATTGGATCTCGCCGGCGGTGTTGCCGCTCGTCGTGGCGGGGAGGACGCGCAGCGAGTAGCACGGCTCGTCGACGATGACGATGCCGCCGTTGTCGCCGCCGGCGATGAGCAGGTTGTCGACCTTCGCGTCCAGCGAGGCGATGTCGGAGGTCTGGAACTGCGCGATCGCCGTCGCGCTGAGCGGCATCGTCACGGCTGCCGCGGCCGTGGCGCCGGCGACCGTCCGCTCGCCCTGCGTGAACGGATTGATCGTCTCCAGCCACTTCGACAGCAGCCCCTTGCCCGGCGTGTTCACGAGAATCGACGATTGGAACATCGTCGCCGACATGGGCGCGCTCGTGTGAATCGGAGCGACGTTCACCGTCACGAGCGGCTGCAGCGTGGCGATCCAGGAATTCACCAGCGCCGGATTGCCGGCCAGCGTGTCGACGACGTCGGAGGCGTCCGCCCAGGTGAGGTTGTCGATGACGATCTCGCCGACGAGCGGCTGAAAGACCACTTTGTACGACTTCCTCGACGTCACGACCGGCGTGAACGCCGGCGCGCCGGACGCCGTCATCCAGACGATGGCGAAGTCCGATGACTTCCTGGCGGCGTCGGGCGCGGCTTGCAGGAGGTTCGGAAAAAACGTCGGCGCGTAGCCGGCGATCTGCGGCGCGAGGCGCAGGATCACGGCGTAGATCGGCGCGCCCGCGGTGAGCGGGCCGGTCGAGCAGACGCTCGTCGGCGACTCGCTGGTGATGACCTGGATGTCGACGTCCGCCTTCGGCGCGAACGAGACCGCCGCGGCGGTGATGGCCGTCTGCGCGGCGGCGCCGGCGGCGACGAAGAGGCAGAGAACGATTCCGAGACCCCTCACGACGTCTGCCTCGCGTACAGAATGCCGGCCAGCTCCGCCCACGTCGACATCGTTCCGAGCTCTTCGAGCCGGATGTGGGTCTGAATGCTGTTGGTGGCCAGGAACCCGTAGAGCGAGCTGAAAAACCCGTTGAACTGCGCGGTGTTCATCGAGGATGGGCCGGGCTCGATGGCGTCGTCGATCGACGAGGGCGTCGCAAAACCGGGCGCGTCCGTGGCGTACTGCATGACGAGCCTCTGGATGTCGGGCAATTGCATCATGGACGTACACTCCTCTCTCTCGAAGAGGAGTGTACGTCGGTTACACCGCCACCGGCTGGCTCTGCGCGATCAACTGCCGCAGCACGAACGGCAGAATCCCGCCGTGCACGTAGTAGTCGACCTCGATCGGCGTGTCGATGCGCACGCGCACCGGCACCTTCGTCTCGGACGCGCCGTTGCGGATCACCAGGGTGACGGTCATGCGCGGACGCAAGCCCGACTCGATGCCGGTGATGTCGAACGTCTCACTGCCCGTGAGGCCGAGCGTCTGCGCGTTCGTCCCCTCCTCGAACTGCAGCGGCAGCACGCCCATGCCGACGAGGTTGGAGCGGTGGATGCGCTCGAAGCTCTGCGCCACCACGGCGCGGACGCCGAGGAGCTTCGTGCCTTTCGCGGCCCAGTCCCTCGAGGAGCCGGTGCCGTACTCCTGGCCGGCGATGACGATGAGCGGCGTGCCGCGCTCGGCGTACTTCATGGCCGCGTCGTAGATCGACAGCCGCTGGCCGTCGACCACCGTCACGCCCCCCTCCACGCCCGGCACCATCAGATTCTTGATGCGCACGTTCGCGAACGTGCCCCGAGTCATCACCTTGTCGTTGCCGCGGCGCGAGCCGTAGCTGTTGAAGTCCTCCACCGACACGCCGTTCTCGATCAAATACTTGCCGGCCGGCGACGACGGCTTGATCGAGCCCGCGGGACTGATGTGATCCGTCGTCACCGAGTCGCCGAAGATCGCCAGCGGGCGCGCGCCGGTGATGTCGGCGGCGCGGCCGGGATTCATCGTGAAGTCGGAGAAGAACGGCGGCTCCTGGATGTAGGTCGAGGCCGGGTCCCAGCTGTACAGCAGCCCGCCGGTGGAGGGGATCTCGTTCCAGAGCGGATTCTGCTCGGCGAAGCTCGCGTAGAGCCGGCGGAAGTCGTCGGGCGAGAGCGCCCGCGCCGTCGCGTCGCGCACTTCCTCGAGCGTCGGCCAGATATCCCGAAGGTAAACATCTTGACCTTCTTTGCCGCGCCCGAGCGGCTCGCTGGCCATGTCGATGTCGATGCGCCCCGCCAGCGCGAACGCCACCACGAGCGGCGGCGACATCAGAAAATTCGCGCGGATGGACTGATGCACGCGGGCCTCGAAATTGCGGTTGCCGCTCAGGACCGAGACGCCGATCAGATCGTGGCGCGTGATCGCGTCCTCGATGCGCGGATCGAGCGGCCCCGAGTTGCCGATGCAGGTCGTGCAGCCGTAGCCGACGGTCTGAAATCCGAGCTGGTTGAGATAGGTGTCGAGTCCGGCCTTGCGGTAGTACTCCGTGACCACGCGCGACCCCGGCGCGAGCGAGGTCTTCACCACCCGCGGCACTTTCAAACCGCGCTCGGCCGCTTTCTTCGCCAGCAGCCCGGCGGCCAGCATCACCGACGGATTCGACGTGTTGGTGCACGAGGTGATCGCGGCGATCAGCACGTCGCCGTGATGCAGTTCGGCCACAGCCATCGGGAACTCCTCGGCGAGCTCGCCGGCGTCGACGCGGTCCGGCGAGGGACGGTTGTTCACCATCTCGTACTCGGTCAGCTCGCTCGTGTTGCGCGTGTCCTTCGGCCCCGGCACCGTGACCGGCTCCTGCTCGCCGCCGCCCGCGACCTGCTGCGTCGCGCGCGCGACGCCGATCACCGTCTGCACTTTCCGCTCGATCTCCGAGGCGGTCTTGCCGTAGCCGTTCGGCGGCTCTGCCTGCAGCATGTTCGTGAACGTTGGCTTGAGTTTCTTGATCTCGATGCGGTCCTGCGGGCGCTTCGGTCCGGCGACGCTCGCTTCGACGGTGCCGAGGTCGAGCTCCAGGACTTTCGTGTAGTGGACGTCGCCCTTCTGCGGGATGCCGAACATCCCCTGGGCCTGGTAGTAGTTGCGGAAGAGGTTGATCTGCTCGTCGCTGCGGCCGGTGAGCGCGAGATAGCGGCAGGTCTCTTCGTCGATCGGGAAGTAGCCCATCGTCGCGCCGTACTCGGGAGCCATGTTCGCGATGGTGGCGCGATCCGCGGCCGGCAGCGAGGCCGCCCCTTCGCCGAAGTATTCGACGAACTTGCCGACCACTTTCGCCTGACGCAAAAGCTGCGTGATCGTGAGGACGAGATCGGTGGCGGTGACGCCTTCGGCGAGCTGTCCGAAGAGATGCACGCCGACGACGTCCGGCGTCAAAAAGTAAACAGGTTGACCAAGCATCCCGGCCTCGGCCTCGATGCCGCCGACGCCCCAGCCGACGATGCCGAGGCCGTTGATCATGGTCGTGTGCGAGTCGGTGCCGACCAGCGAGTCGGGATACCAGACACCGTTCTTTTCGAGCACGCCGCGGGCGAGGTATTCGAGGTTGACCTGATGGACGATGCCGATGCCCGGCGGCACGACCGTGAATCCGTTGAAGGCCTGCGTTCCCCACTTGAGGAACTGATAGCGCTGCTGGTTGCGCTTGAACTCGATCTCCATGTTCAGCTGCAGCGCGTCTTCGCGATTCGAGAAGTCGACCTGCACGGAGTGGTCGATGACCAGATCGACGGGGACGAGCGGCTCGATGATCTGCGGATTCTTGCTGGCCCGGCTGGCGGCGGAGCGCATGGCCGCGAGGTCGACGAGCAGCGGGACGCCGGTGAAGTCCTGCAGCAGCACGCGCGCGACCATGAACGGGATTTCCTCGGTGCGCTCGGCCGCGCAGTCCCACTTGGCGAGCGCGCGGACGTCGTCCTCGGTGATCTTTTTTCCGTCGACGTTCCGCAGCACCGACTCCAGCACCACGCGGATGCTCACCGGCAGCTTCGAGATCGCGCCGAGGCCGGCCGCCTCGAGTTTCGGGAGCGAGTAGAACTGGCCAGTTTGTCCGTTGCCTAAATCGAATGTAGAGAGAGTATCGAAGGTATTCTGAGGCATTGCGGGGCGAGTCTATTACACTCCCCTGCAAACATCAGTGGAGGTACCGGAATGGATCCCGTTCAGACCCTCGACGCCCGGATCGCGTCCAAACACCTGCTCAACCACACGTTTTATCAGCGCTGGACGTGCGGCACGCTGACGCGCGAAGAGCTGCGCGATTACGCCGCGCAGTATTTTCATTACGCGCTGGCGTTCCCGACATTTCTCAGCGCGATGCACGCGCACACCGACGACATCGCCATCCGCCAGCTGCTGCTCGAGAATCTGATCGAGGAGGAGCGCGGTCCGGAGAATCATCCCGAGCTCTGGCTCCGCTTCTGCGAGTCCCTCGGCCTCTCGCGCGCGGACGTGCAGGCCGGCGCGCCGAACGACGCCACGCGCCGGCTCATCGCCACGATGAAATCGCTCGCCCGCGAAGGGGCGCTGCACGAAGGACTCGCTTCGCTCTATGCGTACGAGTCGCAGATTCCCGAGGTGGCCAAGGCGAAGATCGAAGGACTGGCGAAGTGGTACGGCATCTCCGCGGAGCGCGACGTGGCGTTCTTTTCCGTGCACATGGAAGCGGACGTCGCCCACTCGCAGACGTCGCGCGAGATCCTGCGCGATTTGTGTGATGACGACGCGAAGACCGCGGCCGCGGATCAGGCGGCGTCACGCACGCTCGACGCGCTGTACGGGTTCCTCGACAGCGTGACGGCGTAACTCGGAGGAGCGCTGCGGCCAGCCGCGGCGCTTCACTTCCGCGAACGGCATCAGCGCGTTCGCGTAGTAGTCGCGCAGCAGGATCTCGTCCGGATTCCACTGCCATGCGTCTTCGATCGTGGGGATGCCGCCGCGATCAAACAGATCGTCGTGCCACTGCTCGACCGGCACGATCAGGTGCCGCAGCGTGAGCACGAAGTGCGCGGCTCGCCAGATTTCCTTCGGCGTTTTCTCGCGCAGCAGCCACGGGCGATCGCGCCATTCTTCGCGCAGCTTCGCGATGCCCGCGAAGAGCTGCTCCTCGGTCAGCACGCCGTGGCGCGCGAAGAGCGTGGCCACGAGCGAGACCGGCGTCACCGGAAACGCGTCGGAGATTTCCGTCATCACGATCTCGGCGAGCTGTTGCAGCGCGGCCTTGCGATCGTCGAACTGCTCGGCGAGCACTTCGGGATGCGCGCGGATGAAATCGTCGACGAGCACCGGCTCGCCGAACGTGACGATCGCGTAGCCGTAGCGCGAGAAGCGGCTGAACAGTCCGCGCAGCGCGTTCTTGAAGACGTAGTGGAACGTCGTCTTCAGCTTCTCCGTTTTCGTCGAGCGCTCTTCGCGGCCGAGGAGCTCCTCGGTGAGATTGCGGTCCTCGAGCACGCGGTCGTAATTCACGACCGTCGGCACGATGTAGAGCGGCGCGGTGAACTCCGGATCGCGCTTCGACGTCACGAGATAGTCGAGCATCCCCAGCTTCGGCTTCTGAAACGCGCCGTCGCGCGTGAGGCCGCCTTCGATGAACACGCCCTGAGTGACGTGATGCTTGGTGATCGTCTGCACGTACTTGGAGAGGATGGCGTGATACAGCGGCTCGCGGTAGCGCCGCCGCACGAAGTAGCCGCCGAACCATTTGAAAACGTGATTGAGCGGCCAGACGCGCGCCCACTCGCCGATCGCGTACGACAACGAGATGAACTTGAAGAGCATGTGCGCGACGAGGACGTAGTCGGCGTTGGAGCGGTGGTTGATCAGGT
>DATDFB010000259.1:0-7426 GCA_036522835.1 Thermoanaerobaculia bacterium
CAACTCGCCCCACCCGGTGCCGCTCGCGCGCGAGCTGCGCCGCTGGCGGCAGAAGATCCGCTTCGTCTATCAGCTTTTCGTGCAGCCGCCGCTGCTGCGCCTGCTGCTCCCGGCGATGATGCGCCGCGCCGGCCGCTTCACCGAGGCCGATATCACGGTGATGAAGGCGTCGTGGCGTGACCCCGCCGCCCGCCGGGCCATGGCCAACTACTACCGCGCCCTGCGCCGCCACCGCGCCGCCCTCCGCCCCCTCCTCCGCCCGATCGAGATCCCGGTGATGCTGATCTGGGGCGAGCGCGACCCGGTCTTCGTCCGCGAGACGACGGAGCGCTTCGACGAGTGGGTGCCGAACCTGCGCGTGGAACGGATCGCGCGCGCCGGACACTTCGTGCAGACGGACGCGGCGGAGCGGGTGAACGAGCTGCTACTGGGGTTTCTGGAGGGCTGACGCGCCGGTGCCCATCCTCATTCGCGACGCCGAACCGGGCGATCTCGCCACGGTGCTCGAGCTGATGCACGCACTGGCGGACTACGAAGGCTTGCGGCCATATGTGACGCTCACGCACGGCGCGCTGGCCGACTGCTGCCTTCGCGAGCCGAAACGATTTCACGTCATCGTCGCCGCGGAGGACGAGGCGGTCGTCGGCTACGCCACGTTCCTGTTCCAGTTCGCGCCGTGGGCGGCGCGCGAGTACCTGTTCATCGACGACGTCTACGTCGCCGAAACAAAGCGCGGCATGGGAATTGGCTCGCTTCTGATGCATCGCATCGCAGCCGTTGCCGTCGAGCGCGACGTCGATGCCCGCTGGCACGTCCAGACCGCGAATCAACACGCCCAGGAGTTCTACAAAGCTCTCGGCGCCGAGCTGCGGGACCGATTCGTCGCCTACTGGCCGCGCGAGGCAATGCGGGCGCTGATTGATCGCTGATGCCGTGCGCCGGAGACGGCTGCCGAGGCTTCGAGCTCGTGGCCGACGATCACGGCATCGAGAACGCGCAGAGCCAGCTGCGCCACCTCCTCATGGCTTGCATTCCGGCTTTGGTACGGAGCAAGATCAGGCCGAGCGATTTTATGAGCAGCGACTATGTCGAACGTCGCGATGATGGTTACGCGGTCACTGGCAGCCGTGTGTCGCTGGACTCGATCGTCTATGCGTTTGTTTCCGGAGAGTCTGCGGAGAGTATCGCTCAAGCATTCCCGCTCCTGACACTCGAACAGGTTTACGGCGCCATCACCTTCTACCTCGCCCATCGGGACGAGATCGATAGATACCTAGAGCAGCGGCGACACGAGTTCGACACGGCACGTGAGACTGCCCACGACTCGGACCCGATGTTCTATCAGAAGCTCGCCGATGCAAAGAGGCAGGCGCCTCTCGCCCGCTGATGCCGATCAGATTTCAGGCAGATGCCGACTTCAATCAGATCATCGTCAGTGCGGTCGCTCGGCGTCACCAGGAGATCGACTTTCGGACTGCCACAGCAGCTGGTCTCGCTGGTCTCAATGATCCTGAGGTTCTAGCGCTTGCGGCCCGCAATCATCGGATTCTCTTGGTGGACTCACGACCACAGGACGATGCCCCGATATTTCGGAGACTTCATCCGCACCAGCTCGAGTCCTGGACTGATCGTCGTTCCACAGATCCTGGCCATCCGTGACGCTGCCGATGCATTGGTTCTCATCTGGCCGGTGACGAAGCCGGAAGAATGGGTGAACCGAATCGCTTACTTGCCGATTTGAGGATTCACGTACGTTCGTTCGGGCTGTGTGCTGGGTGCTTGGCGGGGGCCGAAGTCGACGGCGAAGTCGGAGGTTGACGGCGGAGAGCTCCTCGGCGTGAATGCTGGCAATGCCGTCGAGCCTTGGGCGAGGACATCGCCGATGGTGGTCTGGTCCTGCTCGGCTCCGTACTTGAGCATGGCAATGTGATGGCGCAGGAGGCGACTGACCGAGTCCTCCCGCACACCTAGCGTGGCGGGCAATCACGGCACCGAGAACGCGCAGCGCCAGCTCCGGCCGGGCGGGCGGGACGGTCCACCGTGGCCGCACGTGTGCACCTCTACGCCCCTGCTAAGGTTTCTGGGACGTCAGCGCGCGCGCCGCGGCGATCGTCTCGGGAATCGCCAGCGGCACCATCGCGAACGTCGCCGCCGCTGCGAGGAGGCACCAGAGGCAGAACGCGCGGTGCTTCGTCCACTGATCGGCCGTGAGCTTCGCCGCGTTCGCGGCGTCGAAGGCGACCTTTGCGGCGAGCGCGAGCGGCACCCATGGCATCGTGCGCAGGCGATCGGCACCGCCCGTCGCCGCGAGACCCATCGTCGCGGCGTAGCTGCCCAAGCCGAGGATTGCATCGGGCGTGGCGAACCTCTCGTACGCCTGGGCCGAGCCGTTGACCTTGTCGGCGTCGAGCATCGGCAGCGGCGGCTCCGGCAGGTGCTTGATCAAACCGGTCTGGTAGAGCGCGATCAACCCCATTGACGCCGAAGCGATCATCGAGAGTCCGACGATGCCGCGGCGGCGGCGCAGATCGGGCGACGTCTGCGTGCGGAGCTCTCGGCTGAGGCGGGTGGCGTTCTCTTCGCGGTCCATGCGGTTTGTCCTGCATGGGCGATGCACACCGAGGGGGAAAACCGCCAACCGGCGCACTCCTACAGTGGGAGGCAACCGATGGCCAGTCGCGAGTTGACACTTGCAAGCGGAACGCGCGTGGCGGTGAACGCGCCGGGATTCGAGATCGAGGCGGCAGCGCCGGTGATGGCCGCGGCGGCGGCGCCGGTCGCGGAGATCCCCGGCGACTGGCTCGAGGCCATGGCCATGAACGGCGTGCTTCCGGAGCACGTCGAGCCTCTGCCGATGCAGATCAGAGCGGTCCCGGAGGCGGCGCCGGCGGCGATGTTGACGCGGCGAGGCTCGCCGGGGCCGCACGTCGAGATCGCGGCGGAGCCGCAGGAGGACTTCACGGCCTTGCTGATGGTGCAGCGCGGCGAGGTCGTGCAATGGTTCGTGCCGGTCAACGCGCCGCGGGTCGTGCCGCGCCACGCCGGCATGCGCGCCGCCGTCGTGGGCGTGGAGCGGCAGCCCCTGCGCTTTCTCGTTCCGGCATCCCTTCTCCAGCCGCCCACGCCGCCTCCGGGCAACGTTGCCGCCGCCGCCTTCTTCGGCCGCGTGGTGTCGAAGATCGTGCGCATTCCGCTCATCCGCGATCTCGTCGACGCCCCGATCCGCTTCCTCGTCGAGCACATTGCCAAATTCGTCGAAGGGCGAAACAAGGACGAGGGGTTCAAGTTCTTCGACGACGCCGGCGCGTTTCCGCCCGTGTCGCGGCAGCAGCTCATCGACATGGCGGACAAGCCGGTGCTGTTCCTCACGCACGGCGTCTTCAGCTCCATCGGCGGCGCGTTCAACGACCTCCTCGGCACGCCGGCGCTGGCCGCGCTGCGCGGCAGATACGAGAACCGCATCATCGGGTGGGACCACTTCACGATCTCGAAGACGCCGCTCGAAAACGCCGACGACATGCTCTCGGCCATGGCGCCGGCCATGAACGTCGACTTCGTCTGTCACAGCCGCGGCGCGCTGGTCATGCGCGCGGCGCTGGAGCACGACAAGCTGCGCGAGAAACGCCGCACGCGCTTCCGCGAGAGCGGTGTGGGAAACGCCCTCTTCGTGGCCGGCGCGAATCAGGGGTCCCAGCTCGCCAGCTTCGAGCACGTCAACACCCTGCTCAACGTCTACGCCGCCATCGGGCACGTCTTCCCCGGCCTCGCCCTCGACGTCATCTTCGCCGTCCTGCGCATTCTGGCGCACGGCGTGTCGACCTTGCCGAGCGTCGAGGCGTTGAGCAGCGACGCCTCCAACACCTTCGTCCGCGACCTCAACCAGCAGCCGAGGATGTCGGTGCGGGGCAAGCTCGCCATCGCGCACGCGAACTACGACCCGCGGCAAGGCGTTCTTCGCGAGCTGGCGAACCTCAACATCGACACGATCTTCGGCACGGCGAACGACCTCGTCGTCCCCTTTGCCGGCGCGGCGCAGTTCGATCCGAACGTCATCGCCGACGAGGAGCGCGCCTTCGGGTCGGCCCGGGCATCGCAGCCGGACGTCTTCCACACGAATTTCTTCGCGCAGCCGGACATCCAGGGGCTGATCGGAAAAACGCTCCTATGACGACGCCAGGGCGAGCGCCACTCGCGCCACTGCTCGTCGACGGATCCTAAGACATCGCGCTTCGGAATCCAGCCGAGCGTTTGGCGGGTATGGCGTGCTGGTCGTCCACTGATCGACGAAGAGCCTCGCCGCGTTCGCCGTGTGGAGCCGGCTGGCTTTCTCTGGAAACTTGCCTGCGATTTCAGCGAACTCGCTGAAAAGCTCGGCAAGTATTCTTGCAAACTCAGCGAGCTCGCTGAACAACTGAGCAAGCTTGCTTGCAAATTCAGCGAAGTCGCTGAAAAACTAAGGATGTGCGGTGGCAAATTCAGCGAGATCGCTGAAATTGTCGGGAATGAGTGCCGGCGATTTCAGCGAGTTCTCTGAATTTTCCCGTTCAATCAGTGAGATTTTCAGCGGATACGCTGAATTGGCGTGGCCCGCCGATAGAAATTTCAGCGAGTTTGCTGAATCGGCAAGCAATCTGCGTTGAAAATTCAGCGAACTCGCTGAATCTACAACGCTGCGCGCCACTCGCGCCACTGCTCGTCGACCGATCCCAAGAAGTCGCGCTTCGGGATCCAGCCGAGCGTCTGGCGCGTCTGCGTGCTGGCGACGTGCTGGTCGACGGTGAGCGCGTCGACGAACGGTCCCATCGACCCGCGCGCCACGTCCGCCGTTACGTGCTCGAACGTGCCGTTCGGCGCGACCGCGGCGGCGCAGGCGTTCAGCGTCGCGTGCGTGTCGTCGGTGCCGTGGAAGATGCCGGGGAGGCGCTGCTCGACGGCGCGGACGTACAGATCCGCGAGGTCGTGCAGGTTCACGAACGACCAATGGTTCTCGCCGTCGCCGACGATGCGCAGCGGCTCCTTCTTCGCCGCGGCCTCGAACCAGCCGCCGAGGAGACTCTGCTTGCCGCCGTAGACGCAGCCGGGGCGCAGCACCGCGCCGCCCGCGGCCAGCACCTGCCGTTCCACGCCGGCGCGCCAGCCGACGAGCGTCAGCGGGTTCACCGGCTTCGACTCGTCGGCCACGCCGACCGTGTTGCCGAGGACCCAGACGCCGCTCGTGTAGATGAGGAACCCCTTCTGCGCGGCGAACGCGGCGATGGCGCTCGGGATCAGCTCCGCGTCGGCGGACGTGTTCGACTGCGCGGCGTGCACGAAGACGTCGCACGTCGCCAGCGTGTCGCCTAAGGTCGGGAGCGAGGCCAAATCGCCGGCGGCGACGACGACGCCGGCGTCGCGGAGGCGGTGCGAATCGGATTCGGGGCGGACCAGCGCGGCGACGTCGTGGCCGCGCTCGCGCAGCGCCATGGCCACGACGCTGCCGATGTAGCCGGTGGCACCGGTGAGGAAGATTCGCATCGGGCTTCCGAGCGCGGCGGCATGGCCGCCGCACTCCAGATTACTTCTTCTTCTCCATGGCCCGGCGGAACGCGAGCGCCATCGCGCTCTCCCCTTCCGCCCCCTCGCGCTCGTCCATGAACTTCACGTACTCCTCGCGCTCCGCGGCGGCCTTCGCCGCTTCGACCGACAGGGAGATGCGCTTCCGTTGCGGGTCGACGCTCATCACGCGCACGACCACCTTCTCGCCCGGCTCGTAGGCGCGCGACGGATCGCCGCCCGGCGGCACGGAGATCTCCGAGCTCGGAATGAGGCCGGTGAGGCCCGGCTCGATCTGCACGAAGATCCCCGGCGCGGCGCCGTGATCGACCACGCCCTCGACCGTCTTGCCGATCGGGTACTTCTGCTGCGCCGACTCCCACGGATCGCTCACCGCCACTTCGCGCAGCGACAGCGAGAGGCGCTTCTTCGACGGGTCGACTTCGCGCACCCAGCCGGTCACGTTCGTGCCGATGGCGATCGACGGATCGCCCTGCTTCACGCCGAACGGCAGTTGCGAGTAGTGCACGAGACCGTCGACGCCCGGCTCGATCTCGACGAAGAGGCCGAAGTCGGTCGAGCGGACGATGCGGCCGTTGAACTGCGCGCCGGCGGGATACCGCTCGGCGACGTCGCCCCACGGATCGGGCTCCTGGTCCTTCATGGAGAGCGAGATGCGCTTGCCGTTGTTCTCGACTTTGATGACCTTGACGCGGACCTCTTGTCCGACGGCGACGACTTCGTTCGGGTTGCTGACGCGGCGGCGGCTCATCTCCGAGACGTGGAGGAGGCCGTCGACGCCGCCGAGGTCGACGAAGGCGCCGAACGGCGTGATGGTCTTGATCGTCCCGGTCAGCTCCGCGCCCGGCACGATGGCCTTGCGCGTCTCCTCGGCGCGCGCGGCGGCCGCTTCCTTGAGCAGCGCGGCGCGCGAGACGACGATGCGGCGGCCGTCGTCGGAGAGCTCGGTCACGCGGAACTCGAACGTCTGGCCGATGAACTGGTCGGGGTTGTCGATCTTGCCCAAGGCGATCTGCGAGAGCGGGCAGAAGGCGCGCAGGCCGCTGACGTTGACGTCGAAGCCGCCCTTGTTGCGCGCGCTGACCTTCCCCTCCACCGGGAGGCGGTTCTCGTACATCTGGCGGAGCTGGTCGAGCGAGGCCTTGCCGCGTGCGAGCTTGCGCGAGATGCGCATCTCAGGAGAGGTTTTGACCACAGTCCCTTCGACCGTGTCGCCGACGTCGAGTCCTTCGAGCTCGGCCGCGTCCATCACCGCCTCCGACGGTCCGCCGTAGGAGATGTAGGCGTCGTCGCCGGAGATGGAGACGATCTGGCCGTGGAGCAGCTCGCCCTGCTCTGGGGTCTTGAAATTCAGACTCGCTTCGAACGCCTCGGCGAACGTGGCTTCGGCGGTTTCTCTCGACTGGGTCATGGGATTGCTTGATACCTTTCGTGAAGTGATTCGGTCCGCGGGATCGGCTGGGCAGCGTATCTTACTCGAAAGCAGGCGGACCGAGTAGCGCGGATCACTACCTCTCCGAGGCACATTTCATTCCCGCCGAAATCGTGCGGACGAGGCTGCAAAAAAAGCGTTCGCGGCCCTTGCCTCCCGCGAATCCGGAACCTACATTGGGGTTCCCTGTCGTGCCGGATGCTCCATGGCAGATGTCAACGGCGCGGGAGGTCGCAACGAATCGCGATGGGATTCGTGGCGCGGCGGTGCGGATGCCTCTTTGCGGCTGTCAACGCACCGCGATCGTTGCGACGGGCAAAGAACGTCGGAACGAGTCGATTCGAATGCCCTCTGGTGGCTGTCAACGGATCGAGAATGGGCCCGCGAGACCAGAGATCGCGGGCCTCTTTGTTTGCGGGCGCACGCCGTTTGCGGGCGCAC
>DATDFB010000260.1:0-4298 GCA_036522835.1 Thermoanaerobaculia bacterium
GTCGCCGAGGTCGACGTGCGCGCGCCCGGCGAGAAGTTCTACATGCTCAACATGTTTCCCTATCCGTCGGGCGACCTCCACGTCGGCCACGGCCGCAACTACATCCTCGGCGACGCGATCTATCGCGCGTTCCGGATGCGCGGCCGCATGGCCCTCAACCCGATGGGATGGGACGCCTTCGGTCTCCCCGCCGAGAACGCCGCCATCAAGCGCGGCACGCACCCGCGTGAGTGGACCCTCGGCAACATCGGCCGGATGAAGGCGCAGTTCGAGCGCTGGGGCATCCTCTACGACTGGTCCAAAGAGCTCGCCTCGTGCGAGCCCGAGTACTACCGCTGGAACCAGTGGCTCTTCCTGCAGCTCTACAAACGCGGCCTGGCGTACCGCGGCAAAGCACCGGTCAACTGGTGCCCCACCGACCAGACCGTGCTGGCCAACGAGCAGGTCCTCGACGGGCGCTGTGAGCGCTGCGGATCGGCCGTCGTGCAGCGCGAGCTCGAGCAGTGGTTCTTCAAGATCACCGACTACGCCGACCGCCTCGACGCCGGCCTCGACGCGCTCGACCACTGGCCCGAGAAAGTGAAGCTCATGCAGCGGAACTGGATCGGCCGCTCGGTCGGCGCCGACGTCGAGTTTCCGGTGCCGGTCCTCGGCAAGCCGATCCGCATCTTCACCACGCGCCCCGACACCATCTACGGCGCCACGTTCATGGTCCTCGCGCCGGAGCACCCCGACGTCGCCGCGCTCATTGCCGATCATCCGCAGCGCGCGGAGGTCGAGCAGTGGATCGCCGCGATCCGCAACCAGAGCAACCTGGAGCGGCAGGAGGCGGGGAAGGAAGGGCGCTTCACCGGCAAGTTCGCGGTCAATCCCTTCACGAACGAAGAGATCCCGATCTGGCTCGGCAACTTCGTGCTGATGCAGTACGGCACCGGGGCGATCATGGCCGTGCCGGGACACGACGAGCGCGACTTCGAGTTCGCTACGCAGTACGGGATCGAGGTCCGGCGCGTGGTCGCGGGCGGCGACCTGCCGTACGTCGACAAGGAGAACGGCGTCGCCGTCAACTCGCCCCTCATCGACGGGCTGAAGTTCGCGCAGGCGGTCGAGAAAATCATCGACGAGGTCGAGCGCCGCGGCATCGGCAAGCGCATGGTCCGCTACCGTCTGCGCGACTGGCTGCTCTCGCGGCAGCGCTATTGGGGCACGCCGATCCCGATGCTCTACTGCGGCCGCTGCGGGATCGTGCCGGTGCCGGAGGAGCAGCTCCCGGTCACGCTGCCGCTCGACGTGCCGTTCACCGGGCGCGAAGGCAATCCGCTGGCGAAGGACGCGCGCTTCGTGAACGCGACCTGTCCGCAGTGCGGCGGCCCGGCGCGGCGCGAGACCGACACGATGGACACCTTCGTCGACTCGTCGTGGTACTTCTGCCGCTTCATCACGCCGGGCGAGAACACGAAGATCTTCGATTCCGCGCTCGTCAACCGCTGGCTGCCGGTCGACCAGTACATCGGCGGCATCGAGCACGCCATTTTGCACCTGCTGTACGCGCGCTTCATCACCCGCACGCTCTACGACATGGGCCTGGTGAGCTTCGAAGAGCCGTTCGCGCGGCTCTTCAACCAGGGGATGATCACGAAGGAGGCGTACAAGGACCAGAGCGGCGCCTGGGTCGCGATCGACGAGGTGGAGTGGCGCGACGGCAAGCCGTATCGCGGCGCCGAGCCGCTGACGGCCGAAACCGGGAAGATGTCGAAGTCGCACTTCAACGTCGTCCCTCCCGACGAGTTGATCGCCAAGTACGGCGCCGACACCGAGCGCGTCTACACGCTCTTCATCGCGCCGCCGGAGAAGGAGGCGGCGTGGTCGGATGAGGGCGTAGTCGGGGCGTACCGCTTCCTCAATCGCGTGTGGAATATGGGTGTGGAGTGCGCCGGCCATGCCGGCGCTCCGACAGCGGCGGCGCGGCCGCCGCACTCCGGATTGCTTCGCAAGACGCACCAGACCATCGCCGCGGTCACGCAGCGCATCGATCGCTTCGAGATGAACACCGCCGTCTCGGCGCTCATGGAGCTGTCGAACGCCATCGGCGACGCCGTCGCGCGCGGCGAGGACGTGCGCGACGCCTATCTCGTCCTCTTGCAGCTCCTCCATCCCTTCGCGCCGCACATCACCGAGGAGCTGTGGTCGATGCTCGGCGGCGAAGGATTCATCCTGACCTCGGCGTGGCCCGTGGCCGACCCCGAGCTGATGAAGGAAGACGTCGCCACGATCGTCGTCCAGGTCAACGGCAAGCTGCGCGGGCAGGTCGAGGTACCGAGCCCTCCGGCCGAGGACGAGGTGTTCGCCGCCGTTGCGGCAAACGAAAACGTGCAGAAGTGGCTGGCCGGCAAGGAAATCGTGAAACAGATCTACATTCCGGGTAAGCTGGTGAACGTGGTGATCAAATGAAAAAACATTGCGTGGCCCTCGCGATTCTTTTGCTGCTCTCCGGCTGTTTTCAGATCGATAACGCCATCACGCTCAAGTCCGACATGTCCGGCACCGCCGACTTTCACCTCGGCATCGACCTCGAGCCGATGGTCTTGATCATGGCCCAGGTCGGCCGGGAGATGGAGGGGAAGAAAGGCCCGATGACGGCCGAGGAGCTCGCCAAGGCGAAGGCGGAGTTCAAGAAGTCGGCGAAGAAGAGCGCCAAGCAGGACAGCGGCGAGAAGCCGAAAAAGGAAGACGTGGAGAAGAACCTCCCGCCCGGCGTGAAGCTCATCTCCTTCGACGCCAAGGAGCAGGACTTCGGCGTCGACACCTTCTTCAAGTTCGGCTTCGACAAGCTCTCCTCGCTCGTCGGCGTGAAGCTGCCGTCGTCGAAGAGCGAAGATCCGACCAAGAAGAGCGTCATCGACACGCCGTTCGAGGGGCTCGAAGTCATCGAGAAGGGGAATACCGTCACCATCCGCACCAAGCCGCAGAACCCGAGCGAGAAGGTGCAGGAGGAGACGAAGGAGGGCGGCGGCCCGAAGATCGATCCCGACACCGAGAAGATGATGAAAGACGCCTTCAGCAAGATGCGCGTGACCTACCGCATCACGGCGCCTTTCCAGGTCGTCTCCACCAACGCCACGCGCCGGGAAGGGCAGACGCTGATCTGGGAGTACAACCTGGAGAAGTTCGAGGAGATGTCGAAGAAGAAGACGAAGGCGGACGATCTGGCTGTGCAAGTGACCTATAAGAAATGACGGTGTCATTCCGAGCAGAGCGAGGAACCCCTTCCCGGCGTGGCGCAGGGGGTCCTTCGCCGTCGTCGCGGCTCAGGATGACACTGGCCGCAAGCCTCATGTTGCTGGCGACGGGCTGCGGCTACACGCTCGTCGGCACGGCCCAGAACCTCCTCCCGCCCACGGTGCACACCATCCAGGTGCCGGCGTTCGTGAACCGCACCACGCGCGTCGAGCTGGAGCAGCGGGTCACGCAGGCGGTCGCGGACGAATTCGTCTCCCGCGGCCGCCTTCGCCTCGTCACCGTGCCGAAGGAGGCCGACATCATCCTCCGCGGCTCGATCGACAGCTTCGGCATTTTCCCCATCGCCTTCAACGCCCAGGGCCGGGCCACGCAGTACCAGATCTCGATCACCGCGAACATCGAGCTCGTCGACCACAGAGCCGAAGACAAGGTGCTGTGGAAGAACGACCAGTACCGCTTCACCGAGAACTACCAGACGAACATCGAATCGACGGATGTCTTCGATCAGGAGACGCGCGCGATCCGTGAGATTGCCGTGCGGTTCGCCGAGACGCTGGTGACGAATCTGCTGGAAGGGTTTTGAGGGCGGTTCTTAGTTCTTAGTTCTTGGTTCTTGGTTCTTAAGTTCTTAGGTTTAAACCAAGAACTAAGAACTCAAGAACCTAAGAACCTAAGAACCTAAGAACCTAAGAACCTAAGAACCCGCTCACGACCCCTTACTCTTCGCCTTCTCCTCATCCTGCCGGTCGCGCATCAGGATCGAAATCACGAGATACAACGCCACCACGA
The DNA here is from genome assembly GCA_036522835.1 of Thermoanaerobaculia bacterium. GTDB lineage: Bacteria > Acidobacteriota > Thermoanaerobaculia > Gp7-AA8 > Gp7-AA8 > DATDFB01. The sequence continues at coordinate 4,030 of DATDFB010000260.1, forward strand.
GCGAGATGAAGTAGCCGATCACTGCCAGCCCCGGATATCCGAGAATGGCGAAGCGGCTGGGGACGCGCATCAGCATCGTCGATGAGAGCAGCAGCGCGGCCACGACCGCGCCGACGGTGATCCGGTTCGCGATCTTGTGGATGCCGGCGAGGAAGACCTCCGCCTGCGTCAGCTTGATGGCCAGCGTCAGGCGCCCGGCCGCGGTCTGGTCGAGGATCTCCCGCGTGCGGTGGGGGAGGTCGAGGACGAGCTGGTTGAGATCGAGCATG
>DATDFB010000261.1:0-28324 GCA_036522835.1 Thermoanaerobaculia bacterium
CTGTCAGAGCGGCGGCATGGCCGCCGCACTCCACATCACTGAATGGCCCGAACGAACGGAACATCCGTCCGGTAGTAGAAACTCTTGATCGGACACACTTCGGCCGCCTTTCCCCCGCACATCGGCACCACCGTCCGGTCCGCCTGGGCGTCGTGCGACCACGCCGCGCGCTCGCGGATGATCCGCGACAGCTCGCTGCGGAAGCGCGCGTAGCCGTCGCCGTACCACACCTCGCGCACCGACTGCTGGAAGATGTTCCCGAGCGGGCTCGCCTGGAGGATGCAGCACGGCGCGATCATGCCGGTCGTGCGGACGACGAGCGAGTGCCAGCCGATGAGGCACGGCTCGTCGAGACCGGCCAGCTCGCGGTCGATCTTCTGGAGCTTGGCCACGCGGCGGTGGTGCTGAATCTTCTGCGCCAGCGGCACGTCGCGGCGCGTGACGAAGTGCGCCAGGCGGCCGAGCGTGCCGAGGGCCTGCCGCTCGGCGACCAGGCGCGCGTTCATCTCCGCGAGCTGCGGGCGGATGTCCTGCTCGTAGCTGTCGATGATGGCGATGCGGCGGTATTCGTCGACGCGCACGACCTGCTCGTAGAGCCGCATCATCTCCGCCGTCTGCTCGGCGCTCATCATCTGATCGGGGCGGAGAAAACCGAGGCCGTTGAAGATGATCGAGTCGACGTCGAGCTCGCGTGCCAGCTCGTACATGCGCGGGATGGTCTTGTAGTTGTCGCGCCAGACGAGGAACTGCAGCTCGATGAGCGGCGACTTCGCCCCCTGCCGGCGCCGCGCCGCGAGGAGATTGCGGACGTTGGTCACCACGCGCTCGAAGTTGCGCGCCGGCGTCTGCATCATCGACGCGTACGACTCCGGGTCGGCGGTGTTGAGGCTGACGGTGATCTCGTCGCAGCGGTCGAGCAGAATCTGCGCGACCTCCTCGCCGAGGAGCACCGCGTTGGTGGTGATGTTCTCGATCGGCAGCTTCGCCGCGGCGATGGCGCGCAGCATGTCCTTCGTCTTGCGGTGAAAGAGCGGCTCGCCGCCCCCCGCCAGCCGCACGGAGCGCGTCCCCGCCTCCTTCAGCTCCGCCATCAACTCCTCGATGCGCGAGAGCGGCAGCTCGTCGTTGCCGCGGATCGCGGCGGTCGAGCAGAAGAAGCAATCGATGTTGCAGCGGTCGGCCGGATAGATCTCGGCGTGGTAAGGGCCGCCGTAGGCAACGCCGTCGCGCACGCCGCGGGCGATCGTGCGTTTGTCATCGTCCGTGAGATGGTTCCAGCCTAGCGACGCCATGAGGTTGTTAGGTTCTTAAGTTGTTAGGTTCTTAGGTTTTCGCTTCAACTTAAGAACCTAAGAACCTAAGAACCTAAGAACCTATTCGCGCCTCTTCCCCGGCACATTCTGCCCGTTCTGGTGCAGCACCATTCCGGTCACGCGGCCCTCGGCGTCGGTTTCGAACGTGATCTGCGCGTCGACGACCTTCAGGAAAAAGTCGCGTTCCGTCTCAGCGAAGATCTCGAAGCGCGGCTGGCCGGTGGCCTGTTCGAAGAGGTGATTGCCTTCGCGCGTGACCGCGATGGCGAACGTCGGCGCGAGCTCGTACGTGCCGACGTAGCGCTCGAGGATCTTCTCGTCGACCGCGATCTCCTTGCGCACCTTCGGCGGCTCGAGCAGCGGCAGGAAGGGATCGAGCAGATGGCGGCCGATGTCGTCGACGCCCGCCATCGTGGAGCGGTTCGACAGCACGACGACGCCGGCGCGTTTTTTCGGATCGAAGCCGATGAACGAGCGATAGCCGCCCGTACCGCCGTTGTGCCAGACGATCTCCGCGCCGGACGGGGTCTTCAACACGTGCCATCCGAGGGCGATCTCCATCGCCGGCGCGCCGATGGGGCGGCGCGTGGCCAGTTGTGCGCTCATCGCAGCCGCGAGCGGCGACTTCGTGAAGCCGAGCTCCGCGGCGAGAAACTCGAGGAGATCGTTCGCGCTCGAGCGCAGCGCGCCGGCGCCGGCGAGCGTCGGGATGTCCCAGTTCTTCACGATGCCGCCGGTCGGATCGTGTCCGGCGACAAGGCGTTTCTTCATCGCCTCGGACAGCGTGATGGCGGTGCTCTTCATCTTCAATGGACCGAGGATGCGCGTGCGCGCGAGATCCTCGTAGCTCGTGTTCGCGCGCAGCGCGAGCGCGTGGCCGAGCAGACCCACGCCGAGGTTCGAGTAGTCGTATTGCGCGCCGATGTCGCGCGGCAGCTCGTAGTGCGAGAGAAAGTCGTAGAGCTGCTGCACGGTGTAGTCGGCGTACGGGTTCGACGGATCTTTCGGCGCGAGATTCGACGGCAGGCGCGGCAGGCCGGACGTGTGCGTGGCCAGGTCGGCGAGCGTGATCTTCCTGCCGCCGCGCTCCGGCACCTTCACCTCGGCGGGGAGAAACTTCGACACCGGATCCGTGAGCGCGACCTCGCCGCGCTGCACGGCGTCGGCGAGGAGGAGCGAGGTGAAGACCTTCGTCGCGGAGCCGATCTCGAACAGCGTGTCGCCGTCCGCGCCGCCGTACGCGATCACGCGGCGTCCGCCCGCGTCAATGACGCCGACGACGATCGCGTCTCCCTGCTTCTGCACGTCGATGCGATCGGTGAGGATCTTCCTGATCTCGGCGTCGGGAGGGAACGCGGGAGGCGCGGTGGCGAGGTTCGCTGCGAAGGCGAGGAGGGTGAGGAATGTCATGAGGTGCTTAGGTTCTTGGGTTCTTAGGTTCTTAGGTTCTTAAGTTTGCCACCGAACCAAACCTAAGAACCTAAGAACGTAAGAACCTAAGAACAACTATTCGTATCTCAACGCCTCGATCGGATCCAACTCCGCCGCGCGCGTTGCCGGATACAGCCCCGACACCAGCCCCACCGTCATCGAGACTCCCGTCGATACGATGAGCGACGTGAACGTGATCACCGTCGGCCAGCCGGCGTAGGCGGCCACGATTTTGGCGAGCAAGATGCCGATGATCACCCCCGTCACGCCGCCGAGGAGCGAGATGGCGAACGACTCGATCACGAACTGCGCGCGGATGTCGACGCGGCGCGCGCCGATGGCGCGGCGGACGCCGATCTCGCGCGTCCGCTCCATCACCGAGGCCAGCATGATGTTCATGATGCCGATGCCGCCGACGAGGAGCGAGATCCCGGCGATCGAGCCCATGACGATGTTGAAGATCCGCTGCGTCTGGCGCCGCTGCTCCAGGAGCGCCTCGGGGATGACGATCTCGTAGTCGTCCGCGCCGCCGTGCAGCCGGTCGAGCAGCGGCCGGATGAGGTCCGCCGTCTCCTTCGTCGACACGCCGTCCTTCACCTTCACCACCAGCTCGTCCACCGGCGCGTCGAGCGGATCGCGGTCGAACTTGCGCATCGCCGTCGACACCGGGATCCAGATCTCCTTCTCGATGCCGTCGCCGCGCAACGTGCCGATCACTTCCAGCCAGACGTCGTTGATCTTCACGAGCTTCCCGATGGCCGGGCCGTAGCCGAAGAGATCGCGCCGGATCGACGGCCCGACGACGGCGACCTGCGCGTGCTGCGCCTGATCCTGCTTATCGAAGAAACGTCCCTCGGCGATCGGCACGTCGGCCACCGCGGCGTAGTCGGCGGAGAGGCCGAGGACTTTGCCCTTGGCCTTGCCGCCCGTGGCCAGGATCTTGTACGCCTTCACCTCGACGCGCGGCAGCACGCGCTCCACGTTCGGCACCGCCTCGGCGATAGCCTCGCCGTCGCGCAGCGAGACGCCGAGCGACTTCTTGCGCAGCTCCTGGCGGTCCTCCGGCTTCACTTCCTTCGCCTTGACGAGGACATTCTGCAATCCCAGGCGGCCGATGGCCTCGAGAGCCTTCTTCTCGCCCCCCGCGCCGATCGACAACATGGCGATCACGGCGCCCACGCCGAAGACCATGCCCAGCATCGTCAGCGCCGTGCGCAGCTTGCGCGCGGCGAGATTGCCGAGCGCCGTGGCGAAGATCTCAGTGGGAATCATTCTTGTTCGGGTCGACGAGCGCCAGCTCGTCGTCCTTGCCGATGCCCTTCGTCACCACCACGCGGCCCGGCGTCGACGTCAGGATCGTCACCTCGACCGGATCGAACTTCGAGCCGTGCTTGCGATAGACGACCTTCTTCCCGTTCTTCTCGAACAGCGTCTGCCGCGGGATGGAGAAGGCGTTGGCGATGTCCTCGACCTGCAGCACCGCCTTGACGCGCGCGCCCGGCTTCATCACCTTCGGCTCCGACTTGTCGAGCATCACCGTGACGCCGAAGTACTGCACGGGCACGCCGCGGAAGCGCGGGCGGGCCAGCTTGTCGATCTGGGAGATCTTGCCGGTGTAGGCGACGCCCGGCTGCGACTCGAGCGTGACCGTGGCCTTCTGCCCGACGGCGATGCCGGCGGCGTCGGCCTCGAGCACGAAGACCTCGGCCTTCATCTCGCGCAGATCGGGCACTTCGCCGATCGGCGAGCCGCGCCACAGCGTCGAGCCGACGCGCGGCACGTCGCCGCGCCAGTCGCGCTGCAGCACGAGAATGCCGTCGTAGGGCGAGCGCACTTCCAGCGAGCTCAGTCCCTGCGTGGCGTTGCGGACTTTGAGGTCCGCCTTCTTCTTCTCGATCTCGATGAGGGCCAAGTCGGCGGCCGACAGCGTCTCGCGCACGCCCATGACGGCATTCGCGTGCGTCTTCTTGTCCGAGGCGAACTGCTCGTCGACCTGCGACTCGATGCGCTGGTAGCGCGAGAAGACCTCGGCGTCGTCGAAGCGGAACATGCGCGCCGACAGCAGCTCGGCCTCGGCCTGCTTGGCGTCGCGCTGCAGATTCGTGCGCGTCGTCTTCGCGTCGACGTCCGTCTTCGTGTGCTTATTGCCGGCCGTGGCCAGATCCTCGTTGCCGGTACGGAGCAGGAGGTTGAAGTCAGTGGCGTCGAAGCGCGCCACGAGATCGCCCTTCTTCAGCAGCGTGCCGTCGTCCGCGATCCAGGCGACCTTCAGCGGGCCGAAGTCCGCCTGCTGCGGCGCGTTCACCGTCGCGGCGTTCTTCGCCTTCAGGTTCCCCTCGGCCGTCACGCGCCGCGCGAAGCGCGTCGGGACGACTTTGTAGACCGGAACGTCGGCGCCGCGGTGGCAGGCCAGCAGGATCTGGAGTGCGCCGGCCAGGCCGGCGCTCAGATAGCGGCGGCGTGGCCGCCGCACTCCACAGTTCACGACTTCTCCTTGTCATCTTGCTTCTTCGGAATCAACACCCGGTCCCCATCGCCCAAACCGCCGAGCACTTCCACGACCTTGTCGTTCTGCTTGCCGACCTTCAGCGTCACCGTCTCGACGCCGAGGACGCTGCGGCGGACCGCGGTGGCGCCCGTGGGCGAGACGAAGACCGCCTCGCGCGGGACGAGGATGGCGTTCTTCGAGCGCGCCAGCTCGATCGTTCCCTGGAAACGCATCCCCGGGCGCATCGTGGCCGGATCGCTCTTGTCGAGCTGGATCTCGACCTTCAGCACCTTCAGCGGATCGCGCGTGTTCTGCTGCAACTGCACCGTGGTCGCGGCCCGGGAGATCGTGCCGCGGATCTCGTCGTCCGGATGCGCGTCGAGGCGCAGCGTCACGCGCTGCCCGACCGCGACCTTGCCGGCGTCGATCTCGTCGACGTCGCCCTTGGCGATCATCCGCTTCAGGTCGGGGATCTCCATCACCCGCTCGGCCTTCCAGCAGGTGTCGCCCACCTTCTTCTTCTCGCCGCGCCAGTTCTGCGAATAGACGACCGTGCCGGCGCGCGGCGCGCGCACGGTCATCTTTTGAATGGAGTCCTTCGTCTCGGCGACGATGGCGGAGGCGCGCTGGAACTTGCTCTGCAACAGAGCGATCTCCGCGGCCGCGGCATTCTCGAGGTCGCGGATGCGCGCGCCGATCTGCGCGACCTCGCGCTTGGCCAGCGCGAAGTCGAGCTCGACCTGCTTCCGCTCCTTGACGCCGATGATGTCCGACGGCGTCTCGAGCTTCAGCTCGGTCTTGCGCAGCTTCGCCTGGGCTTCGGCCAGGTTGAGCCGCTCGTCCTCGCGCTTGAGGCGGAGGTCGGCGCGGCGCTTCTCGATCTCCTTGCGCGCCTGCTCGCTCTCCGCGGTCTTCTCGTCGAGGCGCTTCTGCAGTTCGCTGACATCGAATCCGAGGATCGGCATGCCGGCCGTCACCTCGGTGCCCTCCGGCGCCATCATCGAGATTTTGTAGTCCCACACGTCGCCGAGCTGCGGCGGGCCGAAGCTCCCCGCTTCAGCCGACGCCAGCGTGCCGGTGACGTCGACGCCCGTGGCCAGGTCGCCGCGCGTGACGTTCACCCATTCGCCCTGCCGGTCGGCGGCGAGCTGATTGCGAAACGTCCATGCGCCGCCGATGAGGAGCACGGCGACGGCGAAGGGGATGAGGTAACGGAGACGGATCATTGCAGCACCACGCATTCCTGGTTGTTGCAGGGGCCGAGCTTCAGGTCTTTGCGGCCGGCGATCTCGGCGCGCGAGATCAGCGTCGCGTTCTGCCGCTCGTCGCGGCGGATGATGACTTGCGCGGAAAGGCCGGGCCGCATGCGCCCCGGCTCGATCTTGTCGAGCGTGACGATGACGCGGAAGGCGCGGCGCATCGAGGCCCGCGCGCTCTCCTGCGCCACGGCGGAGATCTCGGTCACCCGGCCGGTGTAGGTCGTCGACGGATAGGCGTCGAGGATGACGCGCGCGGGCATGCCCACGCGCACGCGGCCGTCGTCGACGTCGGCGAGCGCCGCCTCGACGCGCAGCGAGGACGGCTCGGGAATGGCCGCGAGCGGAAATCCCACCCACGCCGGATCGCCGACCTGGAACTTGCGCCCCTCCCACGGATGGTCCTTGATGACCACGAGGCCGCCGCGCGGCGCGCGCAGGGTGAGGGCGACGATCGCCCCCTCGGCCTCTTGGAGCTCGCGGCGGGCGCGGTCGAGCGCCACCTGCTCGTTCGCGGCGTCGGCCTGGACGCCGGCCTTCTGCGAGCGGAGGAGATCCCGCGCCTTCTCGAACTCGACGGTGGCGCGCTTGAACTTCGTCTGCCGGTCCTCGTATTCGCGCAGCGACAGCACTTCCTTCGGCACCGCGGCGTCGAGCTTGGCCTTGTCGAGGTCGACGCGTTTCCGCTCCGCCTCGAGCTCCTTCTGCGCCAAGTCCGCCGCCCACTCCGCGCTTTTCTGCGTGAGCTGCTGCTCGGCCTGCACGACGGCCTGTTTTTTCGCGTCGAGGTTGCTGGAGAAGGGGCCGTTGTCGAGCTCGACGACGGGGTCGCCTTCCTTCACCTGCGCGCCGTCCGTGGCGATCCACTTGATGGATGTCTGCCACGAGGGCAGCCTCGGCATGGCGATGGTGGAACCGGACGCAGCGTTGAGCTCGCCGGTCAGGACCATGTCATCGACGAAGGTTCCGCGGTGCGTGTGCGGACGTTTCGGTGCCTCGCGGTAACCGAAAAAGCATCCGCTGGCGAGGAGGATGACTGCGGCAGCGGTCGGAGCGCGCATGATCATTTTTGGTTTGGACGCCCGTTTAACCTTTAAGTATCGGTTCGCCTTCCCCTTTTTTCACCTCTTGGACGCAAAAAGGCCGGAAGGTGTTAGCAGGTAGTGAACGAATTCTCCAATTCGCTTCAGCAGGTGACGTAATCGCCGACTCGCTCCTCGTTCTCCGTCAGCGCCTCGAAGCGGTGGTCGATGGCCTCGTAATCCGCGAGATTGGCGGCGCGGAACGCGAGGAACGCCTCCCTGCTCTGCCAGTAGTCGAGCGTCAGGTACTCGCCCCCCTCGCCGCGCAGGAGCTCCGTCCGGAGGAATGCCGGGTCGTGACGGAAGAATGCCGCCCACGTCCCCTCGGGACCGTAATGCCGCTCGAACTCAGCCGGATCGTTCGCCACGAATCGCCAGACGATCACATACATAGGCACTCCTTGATCCGCATCCGTTCCTAGCGTGCGCCTTGCGCAACGACATCGGCGATCCGGTCGACCAGCGGCGCGATCCATGGCATGTCGTGCTCGCCGATGTTGCACAGGATCACCACCGCGAGGCGCTCGTTCGGAAGGCGGTAGTTGAACGCGCGGAAGCCCGCGCCGTCGCCGGCGTGATACTGCAGCGCATGGCCGCCGCCGGTCGTGCGGAGAAACCATCCATAGCCGAGCGAGTCGCGCGTGCTCCTCACGTGGGGCGCGAGCATCGCCTGGCGGAGAGCGGCCGGAAGAAAGCCATCGCCGTCGAATGCCGCGTCGAACCGCGCCAAGTCGCCGGCAGTGGAGACCAGATCGCCCGCACCGACGATGTCGATGGTCTTCTGCTCGCTGAGGATGAGTCCCTGCGCCGTCCGCGTGTAGCCGCGGGCCCGCCCAGGCACACGGCTCCCCCGCTCCGGCTGCGTATGTCGCAGGCCGAGCGGCCGGAGCACCTCGTCGCGAATGAGCTCGTCGAACGGCCGGCCTCCGGCGCCGGCGGCGATCCGCGAGAGCAACGTGTACCCGATGTTCGCGTACTGGTACTTCGTCCCCGGCGGCGCGAGAAGCGGTGCCGGCTGGTACGGCGGAGGAGCGCTCGAAGGGTCGGCCCAATACTCGGGATGGTGCTGCACCAGCCAGAAATAGGTCGCGTCGATCGGCAGCCCCGACGAGTGCGAGAGGAGGTGCCGGATCTCGACACCGTTCCACTCCGCCGGCCAGTGGTCGAGGTATCGGGACACCGGATCGTCCAGGCGCAACGCCCCCGCCGCGGCCAGGCGCATGATCAGCACGGCCGTGAACTGCTTCGACACGGACATGATCATGAAACGCATGTCCGGCGTGTGGGCGATGCGTTGCTCCCGATCGGCGAGCCCGTAGGCCTCGAGGAAGAGCGGCCGGCCATCGCGCGCAACGAGAACGACCCCGGCAAAGCGCTGCTCGGCGACCGGACCGGCCACGGCATCGCTGACCGCGCGCTCGATGCGCGACGAAACGCAGCCGCAGAGCGCGAACGCCAGGGCGAAGACGGCGCGCGCGACGCGCACGAACATCATGACACTCACCTCACCGCCATCGCATTGTCCGCCGAGCTCCCGTCGATATGGAAGTCGTAAGGATCGACGCCTGCGCCTGATACCGAACGAACGGCAGACGGTTGCCGGCGATGGCGCGGATCTCGGCCTGCGCGGACCGAGCTGCGGAATGATGATGAAGAGCGAGTGGGCGAACCTCGTCGCCACCGCCGAATGCCGCGAAGTCGCCGCCGCGGTCATGGACGCGGGCGAGTACCTGGTGAAGTCGAAGGCGCGCACCGACTTCGTCGTGCCGCAGGGGAAGGTCGCCTACCACGTCCCCTGTCACCTCCGCGCGCAGAACATCGGCCAGCCGTTCAAGTCGATTTTCGCGGCCATGCCCGGCACGACGGTCGAGGTCATCGAGCAGTGCTCGGCGTTCGACGGCACGTGGGGAATGAAGACGGAGTTCTACGAGCTCTCGCGCAAGTGCGCCGGCAAGTTGTGCAAGTCCATCGACCGCTGCGGCGCGAACTGCCTGGCCTCGGACTGCCTGCTCGCCGGGATCAACGTCACCGAGGAGTCGGGGACGACGCCGCGGCACCCGATCGAGATCGTGCGCGATGCGTACGGGTTGTAGGTCCGCGGGGATCAGCACCACGCGGGGCCAAACTGCGAACGCAGCCGGCCGCGCCGGCTACGCGACGGCGTCGTCGGTGCGGCGATGCGGAATCCGGAATGAGCGCTTGTAGATGTCGATGATCGACATGAGCAGCGAGAAGACCAGCGGCCCGATGACGAGTCCGACGAAGCCGAAGGCCTGCATCCCGCCGAGGACCGCGAAGAGGAGCGGGATGGCCGGGAGCTGCGACTTCCCTTTCATCGCCCACGGGCGGATGACGTTGTCGATCAGCGACACCACCACGAGGCCCCAGATCGTCAGGAAGACGGCGTGCCAGTACGGCTCCTTCCCCATCGCCGCGCTGACATAGAGGTAGATCGCCGCCGGCACCCAAACCGCGGCCGCGCCGATCATCGGCAAAAGGGAGATGACGGTGGCGACCGCGCCCCAGAAGAGCGCGCCCGGAACTTGGGCGATGAAGAGGCCGATGGTAGTGACGATGCCCTGCGCGAGCGCGGTGAGGACGTGGCCGCGGAACGTGGCGTCGATGACGTCTTTGAATTGCGCGGCAAACTCGCGGTCGTAGCGCTCCGGCAGCGGCGAGAGGACGGCGAGCTCGGTGATGATCGGTTCACCCTCGACGTAGAAGAAGTACATCGCCAGCAGCACGAGGAAGAAGCCGAGGATGACTCCGGCAAGACCGCCGATGACCGCCCCGCCGTGCTGCGCCACCCAGCCCGGAAGCTCGCGCACGATCGGAAGGACCAGGCGCTGCGGGCTGAGGTTGGCCGGATCGAAGCCTGGGACGTAGCGGCGCACGAAGGCGAGGTGCTGCGACGGGTCGAGCCGCGCCAGGATGGCCTGGGTGTTGCCCGACTGCAGATGCTCGATGAGGCCGTTGGCCTGCTGTACGAGCAGGATGCTGATGATGAAGAGCGGGAGGATGAGCAGGAGGGTGATGCCGAGGAGCATGAGGACGGCGGCCAGGCCCTTGCGGCCGCCGACTCTGCCGGTTACGCGTTTGTAAGTCGGGAAGGTGAGGGTGACGAGGATCGCGCCGATGAGGATGGCGCTGATGAACGGCCAGACGATGCGCGCGGCCGCCCAGAGGATGACGATCGCGATGAGGCTGAAAAAGAGGATGCCCGCCAGCCGCCACTCGCGCCGGCGCTCCGCTGCGTTGTCAGTCATGCCCAGCCATTCTATGATCCGCCGCCGTGAAATTCGTTGAGACTCCTCTCCCCGGCGTGCTGCTGATCGAGCCCGACATCTTCGAGGACGACCGCGGCTTTTTCATGGAGACGTACCACGCCGACCGCTTCCGCGAGCACGGCATCGCGTCGGCGTTCGTGCAGGACAATCACTCGCGTTCGGCCCGTGGGGTGCTCCGCGGCCTGCACTATCAGGAGCCGAAGGCCCAAGGGAAGCTCGTGCGCTGCACCCGCGGCGCGCTCTTCGACGTGGCCGTCGACATCCGCGTGGGCTCGCCGACGTTCGGGAAGTGGTACGGCGCCGAGCTCTCGGAGTCGAACCGCCGGATGCTCTGGATTCCCGAAGGCTTCGCCCACGGCTTCTGCGCGCTCGAGGAGGGGTCGGACTTGGTGTACAAGTGCACGGCGCTGTACGCGCGCGAGCACGACCGGGCCGTTCTCTGGAGCGATCCGGAGATCGGGATCGCGTGGCCGATCGCCTCTCCCCTGCTCTCGGCGAAGGATGCCGGTGCGCCCGCGCTTCGCGCCGCCGTTCCGCTCCCGCGATATATTTCCGCGCCGAGGAGGACGCCATGACCCGAAAGCTCTCTCTCGCCGCTCTGCTGCTGCTCGCGGTCTCAGCCTTCGCCGAGCAGTTGGACGTGAACGCGATTCTCGCCAAGCAGAAGGCCGGCGCCTCGGCCGAGGCGCTCGTCGCGGCCGTGAACGACCCGGCGAACACGCTCGCCATCAAGGCGGAGGACGTCGCGGCGCTGCGGAGCGCCGGCGTGCCGGAGCCGGTGATCGCCGCGATTCAGCAGAAAATCGCCGCGATGCCCGCTCTTCCGGCCGCGCCCGCCGCGGCGCAGCCGGACGACTCGCGCCTGACCGATATCGTGAAGATCGTCAAGGCGGGCATCTCGGAGTCGCTGATCGCCGAGCAGATCAAGCAGTCGGGCCTGACCTACAAGCTGACGATGAACGATCTCTTGTACCTCAAGCAGAACGGGGTGCAGGACTCGGTGATCTCCGCGCTGCTGGCGACGAAGGAAGCGGAGGCGAAGAAGGCGGCCGCGCCGCCCGCGGAGACGGTGTTCAGCGAGCTCCTGCTGGTGCGCGGCTTCGGGCCGCTACATCGCGACCGGCCGGGCCGCCTGGTGCTCAAGGGCGACACGTTCTCCTGGGTCGACGGGACCGATCCGAAGGAGAACTTCGCGTTCCAGGTGCCGGGGCTCGAGAAGATCTGGTACACGTGTCAGGCGCAGACCGCCGGGGACGTCTGCTACCAGATCAACTTCCAGATCGTGAAGGGCCCGCGCTACGCGTTCGCCGACGTCAGCCGCGCCACCGGCTCGAACGCGACGGTGAAGGCGATCATGGAACGGCTGCGCAGCGACTTCCCGCGCGCGCCGTTCGGCGCGGCGGATCATTGACACACCCGCCCCCCGCCCGTACGATGCGCGCTCTTCCTGGAATGCCCCCCGCCGCGGGGGCGTTCCGAAGATTCCTCACGCGGGGTCGTAGTTCAGTTGGTTAGAACGCCGGCCTGTCACGCCGGAGGTCGCGGGTTCGAGCCCCGTCGGCCCCGCCAAATTAAAGCGTTGAATACGCCGCGGCTTCGCGGCGTTTCGTGTTTTCAGAGGTCGCTTAGAAAGTTGTAGCCTCGCAAGGTCGCGAATCTGGCGAGCGAAAATCGGAGCGGCGATCTTCACCTCGACCACCTTTGATACAGCCGCGCGACCGGTGCCGTCCTCGGCCGCGCAGCGCGAAGAACCATCCTCCGACTTGGGATTCGGCACCGGGACGGCACTTCTCGGCATTCCTCGACCGAGCTATTTTCAGCGATCAACGTTACCGCGCCGCAGTTCATGCCGAGCGGGTGATCTCCGGCCGCGACCAAGCGCTATCTCAACTGCCGTTTTCAGGAATGTGCATGTGACTTCATCCCAACCCGGTCTGTCAGGACCCGACAGCTCATTTGCTAAGCCGAGCGGTCACTTCAGGTGCTTACGACAGCTTCCGCGAAGTCCAAGGTGCGATGGCGTTGAATGCTGCTAAACTGCCGTCACTCCAAGCCAATCGAAGGTTCACATCGGGAAATCCGTCGGTTAGTCCCTCACACATGACGGCACCGTCGACAACCGCAAAGTACCCGAACGAAACGACAATGGCATCATTCATCGAAGGAAACCTCGATTCCGCAGCGAATCGGCAGATTGTCGAACACTTGGCAAACTGCGCGGGTTGCCGTACATCCGCTATCGAACGGAAGGGCCAGCGCATCCAGCACTTCGGGTTTCGTCGAACGATTGTCATCACTTCAGTGGTGATCGTGGGGACGGTAGCAGCCGTATGGATCTTCTTGCTCTTCTTGCACCGCGATCGGGCGATGTTGCCGGTAGTGGCTCTCAGCGAGTCACTCCCTTTTCGCTCAATCGAAGGGAGACTGACAGGAGGCTTCCCGTACAGGCCTTTGAAGCATCCGAAAGACCGTATAGGGCTCGAGTCCTTGTGGCGGCTGAAGAGTATCGCAACAGCGAGCAAGCTACCTGCGAGTACGCGCGCTATCGCAGAGGACCTTCACGTCCGTAGCGCCGCACATCTGGTGCTCGGCGAATCCGGCCAGGGCGTCGCACTGCTGGAGCAGTCCGTTCAAAATGCCGTCGGTGAGCTCGACGTGCTTCGCGCGATCGACGCATGTTCGGATGCCAATCTGCTGACAGATCTGGCCGCGGCATATCACGAACGTGCGCTCGCGGAGGGATCTGCGAGAGACCGCGTGTCGTCGTTGGATGCCGCGGAACGCGCCTGGCGGCTGGCGCAATCTCCGGAGACGGCATGGAATCGCGCGGTCGCGCTGGAAGCGATGCACTTGAGGCCGGAAGCCGCTGCGGCGTGGTGGCACTATCTGGAGCTCGATTCGAGCTCGGAGTGGTCGACCGAGGCGCGCCATCGCATCCAAAATCTGTTGCCCCATGCCGACGCGTGGCAGCAAACCCGGTGGCAACTCGAACACCAAGAGCAAATCCAGGCACGCGGCGTTGCGGAACGACTCCGTGAGTTCATTGAGGAGGAGATGCTTCCGCAGTGGTCTCGAGCGGTGGAATCGGGCCGCACTGCTGCCGCGGCGGACATCCTCAACCGAGCCGCTTTCGCCGCGCATCAGCTATGTGCTCAAACCGGAGAGTGCCTTGCGTTCGATTCCATAGAACGCATCGGTGACGTAGCGGCACACGATACCGTCGACACGCGCGTGGTCGCAGCGGGTTTTCGAGCATGGAGGACCGCCGAGGATCTCGGCAAGCAAAAACCCGACCTTCGCATGTCAAATCTGTCGAGAGCCATGTACACATTCCGTGAAGCCGGCCTTCCACTCACAGCGAGACTCGAGATGCGAATCGTCAACGCCCATTTTGACGCCAACGATTGGACGAGCGGACTGTCGACAGTGAAAGCCATTGCCGAAACCTATCCATACGAGATGACTCGATCTCCGTTGCTGCGAGGGCAGATGGCGCGGTATCGCGGTATGTTCCTCATCGCCACCGGCCATTCCGGCGAGGCTCTCGCGTCGTACCAGAACGCCTTAGCGGAGTTCAGCGCGATTTCGATCGATGCGAACACCGGCATGACCGAACTTCTGATTGCAGAGAACTTGCGACACCTCGGCGAGATGGACGAGGCGTGGGAGTATCACCTGCGCGCCGTCGAGCACTTGGATCGAGCCAACGAGCCGCTTCGCCTGGTCATCGCCATCAGCTCTGCCGGCAAAACCGCCGCACGCGAAAAAAACGATCGCGTAGCACTGGTTTTGGACGAGGCAGCTCTAGCGATCGCCCGTCGTGAGCGGCGACCGGAGTATGAGTGTCAGGCGCTCGTCTCCCGCGCTCTCATCGCCAACGCCTCTGCGACTGACGGAGAGCGATATGTGCGCGAAGCCGAAGACGCCTGGAACCGGATTCCCGATGAGGCTACGAGGCGAAGATTTGCCATTGAGCTGCAGATGGGGCGGAGCATCGCCGTTGCGAGGACGTCGCCTGACCGGGCAATTGACGCTCTGTCCCGCGCCCACGACATGGCGATCGAATACCATGACCCGTTCCGCTTCGCACGGGTTCATCTTCTGCGCGCGCGTCTTTACGAAGGCCTAAACCATCCGGAAGCCGCGGAAGCCGACCTTCGCACGGGAATCGAAGAGATCGAGCGACAACGCGCGCGCATCGACGACGGTGGCCTGCGCGCGCGATTCATCGAAACTGGAGACGAGCTGTTCAGCGCGCTCGCGGAAAATCTCGTTTCCCGCGACCGCATCGCCGAGGCACTGGACGTCGCAGAACAGAGACGCGCGCGAGTTCTGAAAGAAAAACTGCACCCTTGGAACGGCAGCCTCGCGGAGGCTCCGCGCGCTGCCGACATTCAAAAGCGCTTGCCGGCCGGCGTTGCCGTCATCGAATACTTGTGGTCAAACGATGAGGTCCTCTTCTGGCTTCTTACGCGACAGTCCGTTGTCGCCGGCCGCGTTCCTGCCGCCCGCACCGTGGACCGCAAGCTCCGTCGGCTCCAGGAAACGACGTCGACTGGCGCCGCCGCCGATCTTTATGAGCTCATCCTGTCCCAGGTACCGCTCCACGGTATCCGCCATCTCCTCGTCGTTCCAGACGGGCCACTCAGCCGATTACCGTTCTCGATGCTGTACGATCGTCAAGAGCGTCGCTATCTGATCGAGAAATGCGCGATTTCCGTCATTCCGAGCATCGCCTTCGCTGTGGATGGTCAATCATCCAAAGCTATTCCGCCCCTTGCTTCGATCCTGATTGTTTCCGATCCCCTTGTGGCGCCGCAGTACGCCGGCGTCGCGCCGCCTCTCCTTGGGGCGCGACGCGAGGCAGCGCTGGTAACTGCATTCGGGCACTCGGTCGTCTTGCAGGGCGAGAACGCGAGAGCATCGCGGTTTCTGCAAATGGCAACGACGAGCGAGGTCATTCACTTCGCCGGACATGCCCTCGGCGGCAGCGCGACGCACCCCGCTGCGCTGGCGCTGACTCCCGATTCCGTGTCGCGCGACGGCCTGCTCGGCGTCGAAGAGGTCGAGCGGCAGGTGTTGCCCAACACACGCCTCGTGGTCCTTGCCGCATGCAGCACCTCGACGGGCAGAGTCGGCAGTGAAGGAACAATGAGTCTTGCACGCGCCTTCGCGGCCGCCGGTGCGCGCAACGTCGTAGCGTCGCTTTGGCCGGTCGACGACGAAGCAACGGCGCGGCTATGGCCGATTTTCTACGGTGCTCTGAAGCGGGGCCTATCGCCCGCCGAAGCGCTCCGTGAAGCGCAAGTGCACCTGCTCCGAAATCCAACAGACAGTTCCCCGAGGAACTGGGCGGCGTTTCAGGTTACCGGTCCGGTTTGATCTCGTGGAGAAAGGAAACAATCGTGCGTACAGTAGGCATTCTCTCGACGCTCATTGCAGTCTCTCTCGCCATCACGTCGTGCAAGCCGGAGAGTTCTGGAAACAACAACGTCACCTCCACTACGACGGCAGCCGCGGCGAGCAAGACCATGGTCAGCGACTTACCTGACCAGCCGCACGAGCCTCTGCGGAATTGCTCCCAACTGGCGACAACCGACTTCCAAGTGGACGTCGTGTTCACAGGCCTCATGATGTTCGTTCCTGACGATCTCGACACGAGCAAGCCGCTCAAAGCTGACCCTACTGGACACCAACATACGACGTGGACGGTTTTGATTCCGGACGCCAGAGTCGATCCCGGCACTCATTTGCCTCCAGATGACCCGCAGCCTTTCATGGTGCACACACCGTTCGTCGGGGCCGACCCGCAATACCTTTGCACCGATTCCACCGCCGATCTAAAGGACACATGGTGTCCCAAGTTCACGTATCAGGAACTGAGGGGCACGGACATCCAGTGGGACTCGGCCTTCACCGGCGGCGTCACCACCCCGCCGGCGTACAAGATCACCTTCGACAGCGCCGACGGCATTTGTCCCACGCCCAACGGATCCGACCTCGAATCGTTGCACTGGCTGCCGAGTATGGGCGAGATCGGTTTCGCCGGCATGACGCTGAATCCCAACTTCGTCGGCCAGAATCCGGCCGCCGGCGACGTGGCCGGACGTACCTCATTGAAGGGCGGTACACTGAAGGCGTGCGTCCTCTCTAAACAGAAAATGAACTTCAGAGTCCGCGTCGGCGATTCACCAAGCAATGCAAGACAAGTCGTCGCGGAAGAGGTTCACTACCAACTGAAAGGCAAGGGCCGTACGTTCACATTGACGCTGGCGCCACGCGGTGGCGGCGGACAAAACAAGACGCTGGTTTTGGCGCCTGACGCAAATCATAGGGTCGAGCTGAGAATTGGAAACGTTCCAAGGACCTTCATTCCTCCCACAACGGTAGTGGGAACACCTGAGAAATTCGATCCGCATTTCGGCGTTTACCACCGGTTCATCAACGGCGGCGGCGCCATGCCCATCATTCCTCACGAAGAACTTCCGTTTTGTAATTCGCCGCTCTGCACGAGTGTGGTCAGTCGGCCGTGTGTGCGGCCTACTATGAGCCCCGGAGCCTCCGCCCATGGGCGCTCGCAACAAGCCAATCCTTCGCCCGAAGGCGCGAACTGTGGGGGAGGCCGGCCATGAAGATTGGGCGCGGCACCTGGTGGGCAGCGGGCATGGCACTCTGCGCGCTGGCGTGTGCGGGCCACTGTCCGCCGCCCCAGACCGCGCCTGTGTCGACCACGGCGCCACACGACGCGCTACCGAACACGGCCGAATCGCAACGAACATACTTCATAGCGGTTCTCGGGGACGGCTATGGCACAGGCGAGCAAGCCACGTTCGATGCCGACGTAAGGTATTTGCTCGAGCCCGGCGCATTGATGTTTCCTCCGTTCGACAAACACATCGAAGTGAGGAAAATCCCCCTCGTCTCTCAGGAGGCCGGCGTCTCGACAGAGACAATACCGCACACGACGGCACTGGGGATCACGTTCAATGGGCGACAGGCCGATTGCTACTTCACCCTGTCGCCCGACGCGCTCTCGAAAATTACGCACGCCGCGCGAAGCAAAGGCGACGTCGATTACACCGTCGTGTTGGTGAACGCTCTCGGCGCATCGGGCGTCGGCTGTGCGGTGAAGGACAGGATCGCGTTAATCACCCGCAACAATGCCTCCGCGGCAAAACTCACTCACGAGTTCGGCCACACGATCGGCGATTTGTTTGACGAGTACTCTAG
Source organism: Thermoanaerobaculia bacterium (assembly GCA_036522835.1). Lineage (GTDB taxonomy): Bacteria > Acidobacteriota > Thermoanaerobaculia > Gp7-AA8 > Gp7-AA8 > DATDFB01. The sequence continues at coordinate 18,088 of DATDFB010000261.1, forward strand.
CGCGGCCAACGACACCTCTAGTATTTCGTTCGGCAACTGCACGACGGACGAAGACGCGACGAACTCGCCGTGGAGCGACCTATTCGTCGGCACCGTCACCGTCCCGAGCGATCCGCAGGCGGGACCTGAAGTCGGGATGTATTTAGGGTGCAATCATCGCGATACGGACATCTTCAGGCCGATGAAGAGCTGCATGATGAACCTCGCGAACGATTTCTTCTGCAAGGTCTGCTTCCGAATCCTCGACCGAGCCCTGAAAAGCCCACGTCCGGTTCCCCCTGCCGCAGGTCCGACTGCCAACTGGGTTCACTTTAGACTGCTCGTTCGGCCGGGGACTTCTGTCCAGCCTCAGATCATCGATCAATGGGCATCGAACGTCGCCCCTCCCGCCGGACCTCTCCCTGTCCACGGTCTGTGGGCACTTACGTTCGGCAATGACGTCCTCGCAGCGGTCGGCGCGACCGGCGATCTCTCCTCCTGGCGCGCATACGGCGAAGGTCTATCGTTGGCCCAGGCCGAGCAATACGTTCCGGCGCCGTATCAAGTCGTGGATCTTGCAATTCCACGCTCGCGGCTGACGCCCCATCCGGGAGAAACACCTCAGCTCAAGCTCTTCGCCTTCGACGATGGCAGGCTTCAATCCAACTTGATTGAGACCATTCCGCCAGAATTCGCAAAGCCTAAAGTCATCGGCCAATCGCCGGAGCTGACTTCCGCAATCCAGAACCTCCTCCAATAATCTCTCAACTCAGGGCCTCGGCTCGAAGCGTCGAGCCCGCTTTCACGTCCGCCACTACAATGGCGGCGCGTGAATCGAGCTTGGTGACTCGTCACGACGCCGGTCCTCCTCCATCGGCTGGAAACGTCCGGGTTAGACCTCCGGCCTGTCACGCCGGAGGTCGCGAGTTCGAGCCCCGTCGGTCCCGCCAATCTAAAGCGTTTACCAGCCGCCACTTGGCGGCTTCTTTGTTGCACGCGAAGACGCCCTGAAGCGCGCCACTCTCATTAGTCTGGTCGTTCTCGTCATCCTTGAAGTTGAACGTAGTGACGACGGACGGTCTCGACGTTCGTGTCGCCGTTATGTTGACCACCCGCATCTGTTCTTCGCGATTGCTGGCCATTCGCGCGAAACGCTGCCGAAACTCCGTATGGCATTCATTGCGTCGCTTCCCATCTTTACCAGCCTTTCTGCCGTTGAATCGGTGCCGGGCACCGTCTGACAAGAAGGCATTCGTTCTTCGGAAGCGAGCCGAGGCAGTTAGCCTCCGGCCCATTCGGAGGTCGCGGGTTCGACCCTACACTAGACGATACCCGGCCGCCGAGCAGCTGGGTCGCAGTCTTTCATTCCATTCGCCTCTGCTGGAGGCTCTCCCAAAGCTTGAACAGCTCGGCGACGTTCGCGCCTCGACCGCATCCACGCCGCGAAGGTTGTTCGCAGGCTCATTGCTGCAGTATCCCAGGTGTTCAGGAGTTATACCGTTTTCACATGATTGATCCAGCCGCCCCACCCCCAAAAACGTGCCCCAGCTCACGTCGCGATCGCTCCGAATCCCATATTTTGCCGCCTCGACAAATTGACGGAGGAGGCACTATGCGACTCAGCCCCCGGTGGTTGATCCCGTTCCTACTCTTCCCTCTCGGCGCGCTGGCCGAGCCCCCGCACGCACCCGTTGCCCGGATGATCACCACCGCCACGATGGTCGAGTGGCAACCTTCACTCGATCGCGCGCCGGTCGTTCTGTCGCTGCAGCGGCCGGACGGGCAGGTCGTCACCGAGACCTTCGCCGCCGGCAGCAAGCCGACGCTGCGCGTCGAGAACCTCGGCGACGGCTTGTACAAGTACGAACTGCGGAGCGGCGATGCTCCCGCGCAGTCCGGATCCTTCAGCGTTCGCAACGGCGCCGTCGTTCCGCCCAACCTGCGCGAGACCGCGGTGCGGCCGCCCTTCAAAACGGCGCCCAACACCTTCTTCTCCGACTTTGTCTCCGCCGCCGGCGGGCTTTGCGGCGGCGCCGATTGCACGAGCACCGAGTCGATGGGGAGCGCCACGATCAAGGCCAAGGCGAACACCGTGCGCCTCAAATTCGAGGACACGTCGACCCTGGCGGGCTTTCCCACCACCGACTGGCAGATCAGCGCGAACGACAGCTTCAGCGGCGGCGCCAACAAGCTGTTCGTCGAGGATCTCACCGCCGCCACCGTTCCGTTCCTGATCGAGGGCGGCACGCCGACGAACACCCTCTACGTCGACAGCACCGGACGGATCGGCATCGGCACGTCCACGCCCGCGAAGACTCTCACCATGGACGACCCGCTCTCGCCGACCATCCAGATGGAGCAGAGCGCCTCGCCGTTCCAGACGTGGGACATCGTGGCGAACAACAACAACTTCTATGTCCGCGACGTGAATCACGAGTCCGATCCCTTCATCATCAAGACCGCCGCGCCGTACTACTCGCTCGTGATCGACTCGGCCGGCAGGATCGGCCTCGGCGTGTCGTCCCCGTCGTATCAGATCCACCACAGCAGCGGGGCGCGTCTGGATGCCGGCGTCTGGGTCGACGCCTCGAGCCGCGCCGTGAAGCAGGACATCCACGACCTCGGCCGCGACGCCGCATTCGAGGCGCTGCAGGCGCTCCAGCCGGTGACGTTCGCGTACAAGGCCAATCCGGCGGACACGCACGTCGGATTCATCGCCGAGGACGTGCCGGAGCTCGTGGCCACACCCGACCGCACGGGGTTGGCGCCGATGGATATCGTCGGCGTGCTCACGAAAGTCGTCCAGGAGCAGCAGAAGACGATCGCGGATCTCCGCGCGCGGCTGGAGCGCCTCGAAAAGCGATGACCGCGACGGCGCGGCGGGTCGGGCGATCCGCCGCGTCGTTTTACTCCGCCGGCGCCTTCGGCCGTTTGCGCTTGCGGTCCCGACAGGCGCGCGGACCCTCGCTTTTCGCCTCGTCCCAATGGCGCACCTCGTCGAGCTCTTGGCAGAGCTCCTCCGAAGAACGGCCGACGAACGCCTTCGTGTCATGGCGGCACCGTCGGCGCGCGACGAAAACCGAAGCTCATCCGTAACCACAATCTGTGATTTGCGCGACGTGCCAGCCGCCAATCGGGGACTATCTTTTGCACGAGAGAGAGTGGCCTCTGTTGACACGACGAGGCCGCTGAGTATCATGAGCAAGCTTTTTTCAGCAGAGATGGCCGCACGCAAATCTGAGAGACGGCGGAGACCAGAGGGTCTGCTCTGGCCGGACATGTCGAACAGCGATCCGTTCAGCGGCCTGCCCGACGACCTGCCGCCCGTCCACTCCCGCTTCCCGATCGAGCCCTCCTCCGGCTATGGTGACCTTTCTTTTGTTCCGCGGGTCGGGCAGAATGGTGATCCGGAGAACGGGAATGACCCGATGACGTCCCGAGAGACGAGAGCGTGGCGGTTGGCCATGCGACGAGCCCTCGGGAACCTGGTCGCGGTTCAGATCGACCAAGGTCGTCGCCGCGGTTGATCCCGCGGGTCCTCCAGCGCGCTTCAGCAACGCAGGTTGAGGAGTTCGTACCGGCCGCCGCCGGTGCTCATCGGCATGAGTCTGCATCTTCGCGACATCGGCACCGCAACCGCGTACGCCACCGTCGGCGTCGGCGAAGTGACGCTGGAGATGACGAGCGCCGTCGATGCCGTCAACCGTCTCCGCGCCCATCCGAAGCACGGCCGGTCCCTGCACGAGCCTGAAAGCATTTTCCTCCTGGGCCAGGCCGACGTGGCCACGATGTTCGAGACCACGAACTTCAAGCGCGTGTTCGACCTCGGCTATCCGCGCGTCGAGTCGCACGCCGCCGTCGTGAATTGGGTCTTCAGCGTCCCCTACGAAGGCGGCCGCTCCGCGCCGCCGAAGGCCCGCGATCTGTTTCGCTACATCCTCCATCTGCGCCTGCGCCGTTCCGCATACGGCTTTTCGGAGATCGAAGAACAGATCGTCAACAAGCTGACCGCGCTCCTCGGCGAGCTCCGCGGCGACACCCGCATTCACGTCGGCCTCGGCTGGAGCGACCTTCTGCTCGAAGGCTTCTTCCCCGCCGACGCGCTGACCGATTTCGCCACGTTCATGATCCAACTGCACGGCCTGAAGCTCCGTTACGGAGCGGAGAAGAAGGAGCTGCCGGTGCTCCACCGGATGCTCACCGTGCTTGGATATTCCGGCGCACCGCCGAAGTCCGCGCCCAACCGGCACTTCACGCTCATCCGCACGAAGCCGGGCGAATACAACAACGTCGAGGCCATCCTGCGCGACTACGGCAACGTCTACATGCTCGACGGCAAGGCCGACTTCCTGATCCTGCCGCGCAGCAAATCGAAGGCGCCGACGAACTGGCTCCGGACGCAGAAGAAGCTCGGCGAAAAAGAGAACAAGGACTCCATCCGGAAGGTGGAGACGCATCTGATGATGCTGCCGGCCGAAGACTTCTGCGAGCCTTCGGCATCGGACGATCTCTACATCGACGTCGCCGAGGAATTCGATCGCGATCAGTGCGACTGCGAGACCGTGACCAAACCGGCCATCAAGGACATCGATGCGCGCATGAACGACCTGCGCAAGCGGAAGCTGCTTCCGGCCGAGCAGCGCTACGCGATCGACAACACGCTCTTCCTGCTCGAAGCCTCGCTGCGCGACTCGAGCATCTGCTGTGACACGCGCGACGCCATCCGCGCGTCGCACGACGGTCTGATGAAAGTGTTGACCGCCATCGACAACGCCGACCGCGATCGATCCAAAGCGACAAAGGCATCGCGACACAAGCGGATCGTTTCGTGCTGGCGGCGCCTCGATGAATGGCATCGCTTTACCGAGCTCCTCCTACGCCAGCGCACCGTAGGCTCGTACGAGGAAATCCTCGGACAGAGCGACCGCTCGGTCGTGTACAGCGGCGGCGTGCAGAAGTTCCTCTACCTCGCCGATCAGTTGCTCGCCGATTTCGCGCGGCAGCTCGAAGACGCCAACACGCCGCGCTTCGCCACCATCTACGACTCCGTCAAGACCATCCTCAGTTTTCGCAACGGCGTCGTCCGCGTTCCGACGTCGCTCATCTTCAGCTTTCCGTTCGTCGTGCCCGATCTCTGGCACGAGGTGGGCGGAACGCTCTACTTCCTCCGCCACGGCAAACAAACCGCGCAGGTCATGGCCGGCGAGGATGTCAACGAGGCTCTCAGCAACCTCGCCGATCATTACGCCGACATCCTCGTCTACCTCCACGGGTTCCACGGAAACTTCGAGCGGTTCCTGACATCGCTGACTCACGGCTGGACGCTCACCTACGGCGATCTCGCGGAAGTGGTCAAACGCCACACGGTCGGACAGTTGCTCTTGCGCGCGTATCTGATTTTGGAGCTCGACGAATTGCGCGCACTGCAGCAGCGCGGCGCAGAGGCAGAGGCAGAGGAGTTCATCGACCGGAAGGAAAAAACGATCGGCCGGTTGATCGGGCAGTTGAGGCGCCGCCTCAAAGCGCAGCACGCATCCGTGTCGAAGTACATCACCGCGGCGGACTGGAAACTCCTGCAGAGCAACGCCCGAACGCAGGACTTCTCCTTCAATCAGCGCGCACTCTATGTTCCCTTCCTGCAGATCGCGATCGCGAAGCCACCGACGGACCTCAGCCGCTTCGAGACCGGCGAGATCGTTCCGCTGGGCGACGACGCCGATCTCAATGCGCTCTTCGGCGAGCTGGCGCACCAAATGGTGACGGCGCCGAAGAAGTCCTACTTCCGGACCATGGCCGCTCTCGGCAAGAGCGCCGCGATCGAGTTTCACCGGCGCCAGATCGCCAGGCGAAACGTTTCGGAGGCACGTCCGCGGACGGCCAGGGACCGGGGCAAGACTCCGGTCATGAGCCGCCGGCCGCATCCCGCACACCCGCGTATGATCGCCGCCGGAGACCGCATTCTCGGAAAGTACAAAATCATCGGACGGCTCGGATCCGGTGGAATGGGCGACGTTTATCACGCGACCGAGCTCAAGACAGGACGCAATGTCGCGCTCAAATTCGCCCGGCGCGAAGCCGGATTCCTGGCGGAGCGAACGCTCATCACGGAGCTCAAGGCCAGCCGCGACGTCACGCACGAAAACATCTGCCAGGTCTATGACTACGGGACGTATCAAGGCAGGCTGTACATCGCCATGCAGTTCGTCGGGGAAGATCTCTCGAAACGCATGAAGCGCGAGGTGGTCATTCCGCTCGACGACGCCATCCAATTCGCGCACGACATCTTCGCCGGCTTGGCCAAGCTGCACCAAAACGGCATCATTCACCGCGACCTAAAACCGTCGAACGTGCTGATCGACGCTCGCAATCAGGCCAAGATCTCGGACTGCGGACTGGCCGTTCTCGACGAGCCCTCGCCCCTTGGCGTCGGAACGCACGAGTACATGGCCCCCGAGCAATTCACGGGAGCGAAGGCCAGCAACGAAACCGACTTGTATTCGGCCGGCATCGTCGTATACGAGATGTTCACCAGCGAACGCGCCATCAGCGGCGGAACGCACGCTCGAATGGCCTCCAGCCACGCGGCGCTTCAAAAGAAAGTGCCCTCGGCGATGGTCGATTCGGGAGCACGGGCCAGGTCGCTCAAACCTCTCGACGCACTGATCATGATGACCCTGGTCGAGGATCCCGATGAGCGTCCGACAGCCGCGAAGATGCGCGACCATTGGGAAACCGTGCGGCGCAAACGGCAGAAGAAGAGCAGGACCTGAGCAGAGCACACGCGTGGAAGAGCGGGCGCGACGCGCCCGCTCTTCCTTGCCGACACAACGGTTCAGTAGGTCGGATAGAGCTGCACGCCCTGAGAGATGATCGGGTGGTTGCTGCCAACGCTCGACGTGGCGGCGAACGCCGCGAACAGCGGCTCCTGAACCTTGTAGTAACGCCTGGCGTTCTCGCACGCGGCCACGATCTCGCTCTGCGGCACGGCCGTGAAGAACTTCTGCGTCTTCGTCAACTGCGTGGTTGACCAGTGCCCGGTCATCGAGTACCAGCCGTTGTTGCTCTGCAGGCCCCACTTCCACGTATGCGAGCCGAGCGTGCCGAAGTAGCAGGCCACCGAGCTCGCATTCGGTCCGGGATTCGGATCGGCGGAAAACGCGGGCGGGGCGAGAGCGACAAGCGCGAGGACGAGAATGGGGAACAGCCGGATGTTGCCTTTCATTGTCTTGACCCTCCGCTCTTTTGGGGCGGCAGCCGCTCGAAGCGCGCGCCCGGCGTCGAGCGGACGGAGTGGCCGCCAAAGTCGACGAATACTCTCGCGCCGCTCTCCGTCGTCACGGCGATGTCGCTCTTGCCGTCGCCGTTGCCGTCGACGATCTGCAGCGACTCGATCGGGCTGCGGGTGACGACGCGGCCGCTCCAGACGGGCCGGCCGGCGGCGAGGTGCCGCGAATCGAAGAGCATTAGATCGGGATCAGATCGAACGCCTGCTGCGAGACTGCGATGACACCGCCGCCCAGCTCGGTCCCAACAGGTTCTGAGCCGTGGGTGGGTCCGGCAGTTGGCACGCTTGACCGAGAAAGATGAGATAAACCGGCGCGCTGCCGCTGACCTGAAGAAGCGTCGGATTCGCGAGCAGCACGCTCATCATGACCTTCGATCCCTCGCGCGCGATGCCCGCGGTGGCCAGTAGTGGCGGAGTGCCCTGAAGAATCGCGGCCGACGATGTCACGAAAGTCGTCCAGGAGCAGCAGAAAACGATCTCGGATCTCCGCGCGCGGCTGGAGCGCCTCGAAAAGAAGTGACACGATGACGCGGCGGGTCGGGCGATCCGCCGCGTCTTACTCCGCCGACGCCTTCGGCCGTTTGCGTTTGCGGTCCCGATAGGCGCGCTTCATCTCTTCGTAGTACGGACGGAGAGACCGGTAGCCTTCGACGTGGACCAAATTTCCGAGAAGCATGTAGACCTTGAGAATGGCTCGACCGAGGCGGTGGCGGCGCTTTCGATTGGCGGCGGACATGCCCTTCAGAAGCGCGCGGACCTCGCTTTCCGCCTCGTCCCAATGGCGGACCTCGTCGAGCTCCTGGCGGAGCTCCTCCGCGGAACGGCCGACGTACGCCTTCGTGTCGTGGTAGGCGCTGGCAGCACGGATGCCGGCTTCAATGAATTCGGGATCAAGAGAGGCCACGCGGACCAGCGCTCGTTCTTCCTCGACCGACAACTGAGTGAAGCCCGGGATGCGCTGCTGCAGATCACGAAAGCCTCGGATCAGCGCATCGGGATGGGCGAGCGTGAGCTGCGTGGCATCGTTGGCGATGACGAGCGCATTGGGCACGAGCTCCGGCACGTCATCCGTCGAAACGGCGAGCTTCGTCTCGGGTGCGTCGTCCGGCTGCAGATCGTCTTTGAGCATGAATCGATGATGCGAACGTCATTGAAAGAGACCATGAAGCGCTCGAATTGATGCCGCCCGCATCGATGTCGACGGGGAATGCACTCGTGAGGTTTCGCGGGGGAAGCTTCATCGATGCAGCCTGCATCGATTTTTCCACAGCAGCGGCTTCGATCGATGCAGCCCGCATCGATTTCGACAGCAGCGGACTCACGGTCGATGCAGCGCTCATCGAGCTGACGTCGAATGTGCCGCCTTGACCCTGCACGTGACTCGCGCTCGATGTAGCCTGCATCGATTTCACCAGCGCAACGCCACATCAACGTACGCACGCGGCGGTGACACGTTCGCGTGAAGCTCCGGCGACACGGCTTGCTGCACGTGCGGAGATCGGCCGACATTGCTCGCATGTTCGCGCTGATCTTCCTGCTCTACTCATTGACGTTTTCCGCCACCGCCGATCAAGGGTCGGGCATCGATCCCGACGGTTACCACGCCGATAGCGGCGGCGCCATGGATCCCAACGGCTGATTACGTGCGCGGGCGGCGGTGACTCCAGTCGATCGACAGCCGGACCGCGCGCCGCGCATCCGGGTACGCGTACGCGAACGGCTGGCCGCGGAAATCGCTCAGCACGAAGCCGAGGGCGGCGTTGTGCGCGCCCGTGGCGTTGGTCACGTCGAGGCGAATGTTCGCCGGGCCGACGGGGCGCTGGAGGCGCAGCGACAGCGCGCGCGTGTCGGGGGCGGGGACGGACTCGGCGTCGTCGAACCAGCGGCCGGCGTTCCACGAGACGAGCGCGGTTGCGTCGAGGGCGAGCGGGAGGTGTGCGGTCAGCATCGCCGAGGCGGAGTGCTCGGGGATGTTCTTGAGCTGCGCGCGTGCGGGATCGTCGCGCGACACGACGCGCATCCACGTATACGTCAGGCGCGGCACGAGACGCGCGCCGGCGGCGGGCTCGAACGCCGCCTCGAGGCCGCGGTGCTCGCTGCGGCTGATGTTGCCGTACTGGAACGTGCGCGGGTCGAAGTCGATCTCGTGCGCGACGCGGGTCACGTAGGCGTCGAGCTGCCACAGGCCGAGCGTGTCGCGGTGCGCGACGCCGCCCTCGATGCTGCGCGCGCGCTGCGGGACGAGGTCGGGATTGGCCAGCGAGAACGTACTGCCGAAGGCGCGCAGCGGGCGGACGTCGTAGAGCTGCTCGAGCGTCGGCGCCTTGAAGCCGGAGCTCGCGCCGAGGTACGCGGTGACGTTGCCGGCGGCGGCGTGCAGCGCGAGGCGCGGCGACCACGCCGTGTTGCTCGTGCCGCGGTTGCGGATGGCGTCGCCGCGGATGCCGCCGACGAGCGCGAGGTGCGCGCCGAGGGGGAGGCGCTCCGTCGCGTAGGCGGCGAGAACCGTGCGGTGGGCCGTAGTCGAAGCGATCGGCGCGCTGCCGCCGACGTCGAAGTAGCGCGCCTCGAAGCGCTGCGCCGCGGCGTCGGCGCCGAGGCGCCAGTTCGCGCGCGTGACCTGCAGCGACGCCCCTTCCTCGCGCGAGGACAGGCTGCGATCGGTCGAATCGGCGAGCGACGGCGGGAAGAGGAGGATCGTGCGGATGCCGTTGCTGTGCTTCGACGACGCGTGCGCGCTGGCGAGCCAGTTGCGCGACTCGAGCGTCGCCGCGGCGTGCTGGCGGACGGCGCGGTCGTCGTCGAGGCGGTAGAGCGGATCGGCGCCGTCGTCGTCGAGCCGCGCCAGCGGCAGCGGACCGGGATCGTCGCGGTCGCTCTGCCGCCGCTCGGCGGCGAGCGTGAGAAGGCGATCGCGTCCCGCCTCGCCGTTCCAGACCAGGCGCGCCGCGTTGCGCCGCGCGGCGCTGTGCG
>DATDFB010000262.1:0-2086 GCA_036522835.1 Thermoanaerobaculia bacterium
CCGGGATCGACCGCGGCGCCGTCGCGCCCGCGGCCGCCATCGGAGCCGTGGCGGCGCTGGCGGCCGGGCTTTGGCTGCTGACGGTGCGGGTGGAAGAGAGCCGCCGGCAGGCGGCGGCGTCACTGGCGCCGTGAGCGAACGTTAACCCGCGGGATTAGGGGTGTGCTTTCAGCCACTCCTCGACAATCATGGCGTACTCGTTAAACGTCAGCCGATCATCCTCTAATTGGAGACTGGCGCACATGCCGGGTAACGCAGCGCGGAACGCGGCATATCGTCTGGCCATTTCGGTTGCGCCCGGCATTTTGATTGATATTGGAGTTGCTGACCGAAGCCAATCTCGAACCTGTCTTATCGCCTCGTCAGGGTCATTGTCGTGAGCGGATGGATCTTGCCCCGCAATATCCGAAATGAACCTCCCGAAACGATACCGCTCGGTATCGAGGATCAAGCAGTTCTTGTGCTTCTGTTCTTCCGCTCCAAAACGCTTTGCGCCCAGGAACAGACCCAGCTCGAACGGCATATTGAATCTGGGCAAGTCATTCGTCTCGTCCAGCTCTGTTCGAGAGATGTCGTGAATGCCGAATTTGCACTCAGCGATGATGTTGCAGATTTTGTCGATTCGAACCTGGCTGCCGTCTCTGCTCTCACGTGCCGACCGGGCAATGTAACCACAATCATGGATCGCAAATATGATTGCGTCCGACAATGCCTTGTATTCGTCGTCGAACGGACAATTGAAGAAAACGCTGTGTTCGTAATCAGCGTCAGCCATAGAGCACGCGCGGCCTCGGCCGTATCACTACTTCTTTAGCGGTTCGCCTATTACTCGCATCGTTTCCGATTTGCTCTTATCTTTTGCGCGCCGCGCTGGCTTCCGCGATGATGCCCGCCGAACCAAAGCCAAGTACCGTCCGGCAACGTCTCCGGAGGTGACAAGTCCTTTGCGTGCCTTGTTCATGCGGTCCGTCCCACGTGCGGGCTCGGATGCATCCTGCGCGGCCGTGACCTCTCTGATGGCAGATGACACCTCTCGTCGTGTCACTGATGCGTCGCGGCGGTGTGTGCGAATCGGTCGGAGCTTAGGCGACATGAAGCCAGTATAACTTCGGCCGGAACGTAAAGAGAGCCGCCGGCAGGCGGCGGCGTCACTGGCGCCGTGAGCGGTACCAGGCCACCTCGCGGGCGATGCCGCCGGCGAGATCGACGGACGGCGTGAAGCCGAAGCGGGCGTAGAACTCGGCGGCGTCGTGGACTTCGTCGCGGCACCACTTGGCGATGGTGCGCTCGAACGCGACGGCGCGGGGGTTGCGCAGCGTGAGCGCGGCGAGGGTGCGGGCGGCGGTCATCGCGAAGCGGCTGCCGACCGCAATGCGCGGCACGCGGCGGCCGAGCGCCTGCGCGATCGCGGCGACGATCTCGCGCATCGTCACCGGCGGCGCGGAGACGTCGAAGACGCCCGGGATGCCGGCCAACGCGGCGGTGAGGATGGCCTCCCCTGCGTCGTCGCGGTGGATGAGGCTCTTGCGATTGTCGCCGCGGCCGATCCAGATGAAGCGATGGCGGTCGACGGCGCGGATGAGACGGAAGACGTTGCCGCGATCGCCTTCGCCGTAGACGGTCGCCAGCCGGAGAATCGTCAAGGCGGTGCTGCCCGCTTCTTCGACGGCGACGCGCTCCGCTTCGCGTTTGCTCTCGGCGTAGACCTCGCCGTCTCTGCCGTGGACGGAAACGGAGCTCACCAGCACGACGTGGCCGACGCCGCTGCGGCGCGCGGCGGCGACGACGTTCCGCGTGCCTTCGACGTTCGTGCGGCGCAGCCAATCGTCGGTGGCGGGCGTGCGGCGGAAGACGTGCGCGGCGCCGGCGGCGTGCACGACCGTGTCGATGCCGCGCATGGCCGGCTCCAGCGTCTCGGGCCGCAGAATATCGACCAGCGGCGCGGCGCGGCGCGACGCGGAACGAAGCGCCACGCCGCGGCGCTCGGCCGCTTCGCGCACGGCGGAGCCGACGAAGCCGCCGGCGCCGATGAGCAGGATCGAAGGCATCAGCGAGCTACCTGCGCATAGACGTTCTCGAAGCGTGT
>DATDFB010000263.1:0-2456 GCA_036522835.1 Thermoanaerobaculia bacterium
GGCCGAACAACGTGCACAGCGTCGTCATCAGAATCGGCCGCAAGCGGATCCGCGCTGCCTCACGAATCGCTGGCTCGAGGGCCAATCCCGCCTCGCGCATCCGATGCCGGGTGAAGTCGAGCAGAATGATGCCGTTCTTCACGATGAGTCCTACAAGGAGAATCAGGCCCATGAAGCTCGAGACGTTGAGCGGCGTTCCCGTGATCAGGAGGAGCAGCAGCGCTCCCACGAACGACAGCGGAGCCGCAAGCAGAATCACGAGCGGCTCCACGAACGATTCGAACTGGATGAGCATGACCGCCACGACGCTGACCGCGGCGAGTGCGAGCACGAGGAGCAGCGCGCGAAAGGCCTGCTGTTGACTGGCGTACTGGCCTGCAATTTCAACTCGAACGCCGGTGGGGGGCGGCGACTCGTGCAGCACACGCTCGACTTCGCCGTTGATTGTCTTGAGTGACGCGCCGCTGATGTCTGCCGTGACGTGAATCATCTGCTGCTGGTTTTCGCGCAGCAGCTCAGCCCGTGCCTCGACGGGATGCAGTTCAGCCAGGGAGCCCAGGAGCGCGACGCTCCGCGATCCGGGAACGACCAACGGCAACCCGGGCAGTCTTTGGGCATCTGCTCGAATTGAATCGGGTGCGCGGGCGCGAATGCCGATCGCGCGATCCTGCAGGCGGACGCTTCCTGCCTCGACACCAAGGAGGGCACCGCTGACCTGGGCGGCGACCTCCGACGGAGTCATTCCCACGCGGTTGGTCTCCGCCGAATTGATGTCGAGGTCCATCTCCGCGCTCGGCTCGCTCACGCCGTTGTAGAGGTCCTCCAGGCCGTCCACCTTCTCGAATGCCTCTCCAAGCTTGGCACCGTACGCCTCGAGCACCGCGAGATCGGATCCGTATAAACGGATTTCGAAGGGGCGCGGGTTGCCCGCAAGATCGTTGACGACGTCGGACAGGATCTGGACGAACTCGATGCGCATTCGAGGCAGCGCGGCGTTGATCCGACCGCGAATGTCGTCAATGATCTCGAAGCTCGTGCGGTGGCGTTTTCCCGGGTCCTTCAGTCGCACGACGATGTCGCCCGTATTCTGTTCGGTCGCAAAGAGCCCAAGCTCGGCTCCAGTGCGACGCGAAAGACCCGAGACCTCCGGTATTGCGAGCATCAGCGCTTCGGCAATGTGGAGCTGACGATCCGTTTCGCTGAGTGCTGTGCCCCCCGGCGTGAAATAGTCGAGGACGAACGCGCCCTCATCCATTTCCGGCAGGAATCCCGTTCCCACGAAATGGTAGGCGATCATTCCGGCCACAACCAAGCCGACGCCGGCGATCACCATGCGTCTGCCGTTGTGCAGCACGCCAGCCAACGCACGTTCATACTTGGCGGAGAGTGAATCCACGCGCGCGCTGAGACTCGCGATGACTCCTGCGATTCCTCGTGCGTGCAGTGCTGCGTCTTCCGCCGCATCGCGTGCATCCTCGGCTGTCAGGAATTCCTCGCTCAACAGGGGAATGATCGTGAGGGCGAGCAGCAGCGATACCAGGACGGCGATCGTGAGCACGATCGAGAGGGCGTGGAAGAATTGTCCCTCGACGCCGGTCAACAACCCGAGCGGCAAGAAAACGACGACAGTGGTGATCGTCGAGGTCGTGACCGGCCAGACGAGCTCCCGAACGGCGTCTCGCACGGCAACGGCGCGATCCGGCGTGAGATGCAGGTGTCGGACGATGTTCTCGGTCACCACCACCGCATCGTCGATCACGAGGCCGATGGCGATGGCCATCGCGCCGAGCGTCATCAGGTTGAACGTCTGGCCGAGCAGCCGCATCACGAACACCGTGACGGCCAGGGTCAGGGGAATCGACGTCGCGCTGACCGCCGTGATCCGGCCGTGGCGCAAAAAGAGCAAGAGGACCACGACCGCCAGCGCCGCTCCGATCAGCATTGCGTCCCGCACCGATCGCAGCGCGTCGCGCACGAGTTGGGCCTGATCGTAGACCGGCTTGAGGTGCACGCCCGCCGGCAAGGTCGGCGCGATCGCGGCCATGATGCGCGCGACGCTGTCGGCGATGGCGAGCGTGTTGCCGCCGAGCTGGCGCGTGATGTTGATGAGCGCGGCGGGTCGGCCGTCGCCGGCGATGATCCGGACGTGGTCTTCCGTGCCGACCTGGACCGTCGCGAGGTCGCGCACGCGCAGGCCGCCGCGCAGGACGACGTTGCCGATGTCCTCGGCGGCGTGCGCCTCCTGGTCGGTCACGATCAAGTACTGCCGGTAGTCCTGCGCCACGCGCCCGACTGCCTGGACCGTGATGGCGCGGCGAATGCCGTCCGCGAGGTCGGTGTAGGTGAGTCCGTTGGCGACGAGACGTGCCGGGTCGGCGATGACCTCGAGCTCCCGGACGTCGGATCCCTGGACGTCCACCCGGCCGACGCCCGGCACGCGCGAGATCAGCGGCTTG
>DATDFB010000264.1:0-4800 GCA_036522835.1 Thermoanaerobaculia bacterium
GCCGCACTCCACACTGAATTGGGGCTCGGCGCCGATGACGGTGTGGGTGCCGCCGCCGGCCTTGGCGCACGTGTACACGGGGTGTGTAGCATTGCGCCACGGCCGTGGCGCACGGACACACAGGCGTGGTGCACTGCTACGCGCCCGTGGCGCACGGACACACGGGCCGTGGCGCATTGCTACACGCCCGTGGCGCACGGACACACGGGCCGTGGCGCACTGCTACGCGCCCGTGGCGCACGGACACACAGGGCGTGGTGCACTGCTACGCGCCCTTGGCGCACGGACACACGGGGCGTGGCGCATTGCTACACGCCCGTGGCGCACGGACACACGGTGCGTGGTGCATTGCTACACGGCCGTGGCGCACGGACACCGTCACGACGCAGCGATGCCCCTGGCCGCTCGATCCTCGTCGCCTCCTGCGCGAGAACGTGGCCGAGCAGACCGGGCGCCGCGGTTCGAGCCGGCGTACTCCGCGCCGGATCGGCGTGCGTCGCCGCGCTCATGGCGGCGGATCGCGCCGGTTACGGGATCGTCACGATCGAGCTCACGTCGTCGCGCCGCATTCGAATTGCGCTTCTCGAGATCTCGTTCGTCCTCGGCGCGACCAGCGTCAAATAGCTTTCGTCTTCGGCGATGAGATCGACCACGAAAACATGCGAATGAGCACGTTCGCTGCGGAATCCGACGTCTTGCAGAATCTGAGCTCCGGCGTCTGTCGCGCGCAGCTTGATGGTGATGTGCTTGCCTCCGCCGTAAACGGGCGGAACGTGCGGATAGATGAAGTACGCGTGGAAGGCCATTGCGCCCAGAAGAATCCCGGCAGCGACGAAAGACATTGCCGGGCGGCCCTGCACGTAGTCGTGCCAGAATTGTGCGATGTCTTTCCACGCGAAGACGATCATGAGCGGCAAGCCGGCGAACACGAGAATCGCCAGCAGGTAGTCGCGGGAACCAAACGGCTCGCGATAGATTGCGGCCAAGATTGCCGCGACGATGCCCGTATCGGTTGCCAGTACGACCAACGTGCGCGCATACGCTTTGAGTCTCCCTCCCAACGCATATCGATGACTGTTTTGCACCACGCGGGCGCTTCGGACCACCGAGCGGCCCACCCACGCGAATACGATGCTGATCAACGCGACCACGAGGAATAGCGCTCCGGATAGCGCGTACTCCACCTCCAGGAATTTGGCCGAGAACGTCGACCAGCGCGCCAGGTAGAAATTCTTGATGAGAAAACCGATCGCGTAGCAGGCGGCCACGACGACCGCTGTTCCCTTTGCAACGGGCTCGATCCATGGCGTCAGACGTGTCGACGACTCAGGCGCGCCGCTTTCGGATGGCATGCCGTCATGATAAACCTCCGTCCGTTCGGGGCGGGGCGCGGTCAAAGGATCCGCGGAAAGGCGCCGCGGATCGAGCCGGCGTGAAAGCGGATTTCACCGCGGGCAAGCGCTTCGCGAAGAGCGGCGCCGTCGCCGCGAAACAATTCTCCGCCGCGAAGCACGCATTGGCCGACATGCTGATACGGCAGCAGCGCGACGATCTGCGCGGCATCCTCGAGCGCCGCGTGCCATTGATGGGACAGCTCTGCCGCGTCAGGAGCCGGCCCGTCGAATGCAAGCGCGGCGATCTCGGCCGCCGAATAGCGCGCCGACCGTCCGGCTTCCTGAAGAATCGCATCGGGAGCGAGTCCCGGATCTTTCCCCGTTGCCGCCCAGGCCAGGTATCCGAGCGGCTGTACCGCCGAGTGGCATTGCAGGATATCGATCCAATCGCGCGCCTCGACGCGGCCGACGAGCGCGAGGACCTTGTTCGTGGCAAGGTCGAAAGGGTGCAGCGTGAGACCGAGCTCCGGATGTTCGACGAGCGGAAAGAAACGGAACGCGCTGTCGTGCGTCCACTGCAGGATGACGGACTCCGCCCCGCACCGTACGATCGCTTCGACGAACGCCGGCCGTTCGCGAACGACCTCGATCTCGTACCCGGCATCGAGCAGCGCCGTACGGTCGGCATTTCACGTAGCGGCGCCACCGGCAACATCACTCTCGCCCGACGCAATCCGCTGCCTCGCTATGAGGCGGCAGACCTCTCGTTGGATGTTCGTGAGAGCCATTCCTCGATCTTCCCCGCGCGCTGAAACGCTTCCCTGTCGCCCCGTGCGCGAATCCACCGCAGTACGCGCAGGATCTCGTCGGGGGTCGATGGATAGTAATCCGCGCGGACGAACCAGAGACATCGTTCCCGGTAGTCATCGACGAGGGAACGTACCTCCGCGTCGAGCGCCGGATCGGGTGTCATCGCGCTTCGCAGGGTAACACTGACAGCGGCGGCATGGCCGCCGCGGCAAGGCGGATCGTGCCGGTGTCCTAGTCGCACCCGGCGTCCCCGCCGGAACAACCCCTCTCGCTGCGCATTAATTGATAATTATTCCCTTGTTGCTGGCCAACTTCTCGCGCCATTTCGCGAGCTGCTCAGGTGTTTGTCTCGCCCAGTCCGTTACCTCGCCCACGACCTTCAAGGGTGCCTCCGTACGATAGGAGCGCGTCGGATTGCCGGGGAACTTCCTGTCCGTGACGTTCGGATCATGTTCAAAGCTGCCCGTCGGCTCGACGACATAAACCCGTTCACGCCCCTCGCCCTTCGCCAATGCCGCGGCAAGGCCCGCCCCATGAACCAGGGCAGTGAAGTAAATGTGGTTCATGATGACCTCGGCGCTGTAATTCGAGTTGAACCCCGCCGTCAGGAAATCGCCGATCCGCAGATCGGCTTTCGTCCCGTGATAGAAGGGGCCGCGGTCCGCCGGCTTCTCCGCGGACGAAATGGCCGACTCGCGATTCCTTCGCGCGTTCTCGTGGTCGCCTGACTCTTCGTAGCAGCGGGCGATGTTCGAATAGAGAGCAGGAAATGCTCCAGCGACACTCTCGTCGTTGACCTCCAAGGCAAACTGCAAGGCCGTCTCGAGCCATTTCAATTTGTCGGCGACATTCCCCTGATGCCGAGCCACGAAATGCGCAGCCATGAACTTCTCGAAGCCATTCGTCGCTTCGTGCCAGGCCTCAAGAAACAGTCTGCGCGCCTCTTCGGGTGCGCCTTTCTCTTCGCGGTCGATACCCTGGATACAGAGTTGAATGACGGGATTGTTGGGATCGAAGGTCATGAGCCGCGTTCACGAGGCGTCCGACGCCGGCGGCCACGCGCCGATCCGCTGGCGTAAGGCCACGATCTTTCCGAAATGATACGCGTTGTGCACCGCCACACTCATCAGCTCGTCGCCCAGGGTCTCGCCTGGCTGCAGTTCGGCGGCGAGCCGCGCCGGCTCCTGGCCCAGGTCCGCCGCCGCGCGCGCGCCGGTCAGGAACAACTGCACGAGGTCGTGCCATTGCCGCTCGTCTTCCGGCGCCGAGGTGGGGTAGAGGTCGCCGCTGACCGGAGCACCCGGCGCCACGATGCTCTGCTGGTATCCCACGAGGTGCCATAGCTCGTCGTAGATCGAGTGCGACGCGCCCTCCGGCCGGAGCGTGACCTGCTCGAGCGTCAACCCTGACAGGAGTCGCTCTCGCTTCGCGAACTCGCCGACGAGAAAAAGATGTTCGAGATGGTTCGTGTCCACGCTGTCTTTCGACGCAGGGCGATGTGGAGTGCGGCGGCCATGCCGCCGCTCTGACAGCGGCGGCATGGCCGCCGCACTCCACATTACTTCCGTGCTTGCTGCGGCTCCTCCACGGTCAGGAACTTCCGGATCACCTCGGCGCGGGCGCGGGCGTCGCGCTCCTTCTCCTCGAAGCGCTTCACCAGCCAGTCGTGGCCGCGGCGGCGCTCGTTCGCGGCCAGGCGCGCCGACAGCCGGGCGCTCTCCTCCAGCGTCTTCATGGCGCTCCAGAGCGCCTCCTCCAGCACGTCGTTCTGCGCGTCGAGCATCGTCTCCGGCGAGAAGGCATGTCCGACGCGGCAGCGGTAGCGGATGTAGTCCTCACCGTCCTCGATCTCCCACAGCACCCCGCCGCAGTCGGGGCACGAATACGCCGACGGCGTGCCCGGGCGGTCGTCGTCCTGCAGCGTCTTCGGATCGAGCGCCACGATCTTCTTTTCCATCTCCAGCATCTCCAGATTGGCTCTCCGCTCCGTCGTCGCGCAGGGCGTTCGGACGCACTCGGCGAGCTTGGCGGCGACGCCGGCGAGGGGGAGAACGTAATCGACCTTCACGAAGTCGAGCACGTTCTGCGGCATCGACGGATACATGGCCTCGGCGGGATCCTGCACGATGGCCACGCCGCCCCCCTTCTTCACCGCCAGCATGCCCGCCGTGCCGTCGTCGAGTGTGCCGGTCAGGATCACTCCGATGCACCGCGAGCGGAACGCCAGCGCGGCGCTGCGGAACAGCGGATCGATGGCCGGGCGGTGGCGGTTCTCCCGCGGCCCTTTGACCAGGCGCAGCGTCCTGTCCTCGTCGACGAGCACGTGATGGTCGGGGATGGCCGTGTAGATCGTGCCGGGGCGAAGGAGCTCCCCGTCGCTCGCTTCCCGCACCGGCAGAGGTCCGGAGCGCTCCAGGATCTGCGGCAGGACCGACGGCCCCTCGGCGCCGATGTGCAGCACGATCACCACCGGCGCGGCGAAGTCAGGCGGCAGCGCAGCGGCCACCTTCATGAGCGCCTCCACCCCGCCGGCCGAGGCGCCGATCACCACGATTCTTTCGGCCACGGCAACGGCTCCGTAGCAAGAGATGCGCCCTGCGAATAGAATCGCAGGTCAATGCCTGCAAAACGGACCAGCAGCCGGGGGGGGGGGGGG
>DATDFB010000265.1:0-13415 GCA_036522835.1 Thermoanaerobaculia bacterium
CGAGCCGCGACATGGCCCGCCGCTGGTTCGAGGGCCTCGAGGCGATCTGATGCATCCGAGCAGTCCGCAGCAGAAGGAAATGTCCGACGAGTCGATGGTGCGCACTCTTGCCGCGCAGGCGGAGGCGATCTGGCCGCAGGAGGAGACGATCTTCGCCCGGCATCCGCTCCGCGACAGCGCGGTGCTCGACGTCGGCTGCGGCACGGGCGAGATGACGGCGCGCCTGGCGTCGACCTATCCGCACGCGACGTTCACCGGCATCGACCTCGAGGAGCCGCACCTCGCGCGCGCCCGCGAGCGCTGCGCCGCGTTCGGCGAGCGCGTGCGCTTCGAGGCCGGCGACGCCATGGCCATGGCATTCGGCGACGCGACGTTCGACTACGTGGTCTGCCGTCACGTGATCCAGGCCGTGCCCGATCCGGCGCGCGTGCTCGCGGAGATCCGCCGCGTGCTCCGCCCCGGCGGCCGCGTGCATTTGATCGCCGAGGATTACGGGATGCTGTGGTGCCACCCGACGGCGCTCGATGCGGATGATTTCTGGCAGCGCATCCCGCGGCGCTTCGAGGCGGCGGTCGGCTGCGATCTGCACGTCGGCCGGCACGCGTTCACGCTGCTCCACGACCTCGGCATGGACGACATCCGCGCCGACTACGTGGTGGTGGACACGCTGCGCGTGCCGCGCGAGACGTTTGCGCGCATCTGGGAAGCGTGGCGCGACGGCTACACGGACTCGATGGTGGAGCGCTGCGCGGTTTCGCGCCAGGAGGTCGAGCAGCGCTGGCGCGAGATGATCGCCTGCGTGCGCGACCCGCGCGGCTACGCCCTGTGGCAGGTGCCGGTGTGGACGGCGCGGAAGGGGTGAGAGTTTCGGCCCGTTGTGCGATCACTCCTTCTCGAATGCCTGCGTTTTGAATTCGACGTGGTCGGGTGCTCCGTCAGGAAGAGGTGGCTTCGATCTCGAGAGTCAGGGACGTTGGCGCCGGTGAGCGTGGTGAGGTGAGTGATGACTTCATCGGCGATTCGACTGGCATCCCGGCCGACGCGATTCGGATCGAGGGTTACGGTGCCATGGAACGTTCGGAACGGCCGCCGGCCGCTCACGTGATCTTCGCCGAGGAGCCTTGCCGCCTCCGCCGCGGCACGCGCTTGGTAGACACTCTTCAGTTCGCGGTCGACAAACGGCGCAAGTCTGCTCTTGAGCAACTCATCGAGACGGTGTCTCACTCCGACCACGGCGTCCCATGGCACTTCATTCGTCGCCCGACGGCTCTCGGAGGAAACGCGCGATGCCGCTTCACCGATAATCTCGATCGCGCGGGTCAGGGCGAATGTCAACATCTCGTCATCCTCGAGATCCCGGCGGCTGCGGCCGCTTGCAAAGCGCAATGCCGCTTCGGCAGCTTCAATCATGTGCTGGATGCGTGTGGCGTCAGTCAGCTCCATACTGGACCTCCGCTTCACTGGTGACGATGTCGCGGAAGTGCCGGCTTAGCTCATTCGGTGTGCGCAGGTCGACATGCATGCCGCCGAGGAGGGCCGACAGTTCCTCCTCAATGACCGACAGGTCGAGGTAGGTCGGCTTGGCGTCGGGCTCGAACTCCGCCAGCAGGTCGACATCGCTGTCCGGCCGCGCGGTTCCTTTCAGCCTCGAGCCGAATAGAGAAAGCCTGCGGATGCGATGTTTCCTGCAGATCTCTTCGATTTCTTCGCGAGGGAGCGAGATACTGTTCATTGAAACAGACCAGCCTGTCCGCCGTAACGCCTGCGGCGTCTGACCGAGCTCCACGACTGCGTCCCGGTACAGCAGCTCGTTGGCGACCTTGCCGTCCGGCGTCTTGTAGGTCAACTCCATGGCGTCGGAGCCGAACCACTGCACATTCACCACCGTCACGATCGAATCCCGGACCACACCTCGGATCGCCGTGTTCGCGAGGAGAGCTTCCAGCTTGCTCATCGACCGCGTCCAAGGTTACACCGACCTCCATCCTGCCGTCAGCACGAAACGACCTGTACATCAGCGCTGCCGGCTCGCGCGTCGGACGCGGAATGGCGCGAACAACTCCCCTGGCTCGATCTCCAGCGCCTTCGCGCGCGGAAGTCTCCACCTACTATGAGTATCGGCGCCTTCGAAAGCCACGCAAAGGAGTCGGCATGCCCGTCGGCACCTCCGGTTGATGTTTGCCCGAGGTGTTTGCACACCCCGAGTGCCCGCGGCAGGAGGAAGCAGAGCTCAACTCCCGCAACAGTACGGATCTGACGCGTCGCTACCGCCGACAGCCGCCGGGGCCGGAAGTCTCACGACCTTCGGACTTCGTGTCAAAGGTACGAATGGGCCCGCCGGGAGGTTCCGTCGAGCGGTCAAGTTGTAACCGTGCTCGCACGATGTGGAGCAATGCTCCACGCCCTCGGAGCAGTGCTCGCACGACGTGGAGCAATGTTCCACGCCCTCGGAGCAGTGCTCGCACGACGTGGAGCAATGTTCCAGACCCTCGGAGCGCGTGCTCGCACGACGTGGAGCAATGCTCCACGCCCTCGGAGCACGTGCTCGCACGACGTGGAGCAATGTTCCAGACCCTCGGAGCACGTGCTCGCACGACGTGGAGCAATGTTCCACGCCCTCGGAGCACGTGCTCGCACGACGTGGAGCAATGCTCCACGCCCTCGGAGCACGTGCTCGCACGGTGTGGAGCCATGCTCCACGCCCCACGAGCAGGTGCACGCACGGTGCGGAGTGTCCGGGATAAGACCTTCGGCAGCAACTCGGAACCACCCGAGTCGAGCGCGCTACCAATTCTCCATGCCGCCGAACAGATCGGTCAACGACGACGCCGTACGCTTTGGCGCGATCGTCGACGGGACTCCGCAGAGCGCGCGGATGGACGCTCGAAGATCTCGTCCGCTCGGGCGGCATGAACCCAACGGCGCGGAGGCGGAGCGCCAGCGGCTACTTCTGGCGCAGAGCCGCCCAGCCGGCGATCGGAGTGGCGACCAGCCACGTGGCAAGGACGAGCAGCCACGGCGTACTGATCTGAATGGCCGCGACCGCGCGGTGAAAGCCCGCCGCAACGTCGGCGCCCAGAAGCGAGACCGCAAGCGCAAGCGCCACCGCTAGCGTCGCCGCCTGCCCGATCAGCAGCGACCGCCGCGCCCGCCCCTGCGCCTCCTCGTGCCGGCGCACCTGCATGCGCCACCACATCGCCGCGGCGCTCGGCACCGGCGCCTCGGCGATGGCATCGGCGCGCTCGTCGAGCAACGCCCCGGCCACGAGACGCAGCTCGCCGCAGTCGGCGCACGAATCGACGTGCCTCGACAGCTCCGGTCCGACGAAGCCGCGGCCGAGGGCGTCGAGAAGCTCGTCCGCGCGGGGACAGAAGTTCGCGTTCATGCCGTCCTCCCCGTCAGAATCGCGGCCAGCTTCTTCTTCGCCCGAAACAACAGCGTGCGGATGCTGATCGACCGCAGACCGAGAATCTCCGCGATCTCGTCGTGCGACACCCCCTGCGCGTAGGCCAGCCAGAGGAGCTCGCGCTGGAGCGGCTCGAGCTGCTGAATGGCCCGCCCCACGTCCGTCCGCATCGCCACCTGCCGCTCGGGGCTCGGCGCCGGCGAGCGCTCCTCCGCCAGCGGCACTTCGCCGTAGCGCCGGCTGCGCCGCCCCGCGTCGCGCAGCACGTTCGTGGCGATCTGAAAGAGCGAGTTGCGCCGGTGCGACTCGCTCTCGTACTGCTTCCCGGCGCGGTAGAAGCGGTAGTACGCCTCCTGGAGAAAATCGTCCGTCTTCGCCGGATCGCCGCACGTCCGCGACAGGTACGCCCACAGCGACCGCGCCGTGCGCTCGTAAAACGCGCGGAACTCCTCCTCGTCCATCACCGAGAGCGCGCTCTGGCGCTCGCGACCCTCGGGGATGGGCATGTCGCGGACCATGAGAGGAAAGCTCATCTCGTCGATCATCGCACCAGTTCCGCCTCGTCGGGAAGTGGCGGTTTCGCGCCGAAGCGGCGCGCCATCACCATCGACACGAACGCGGAGAGGATGAAGCCGCCGCCGACGCACGCCGCGATCGTCCCCATGGCGAAGAAACCCTGCGCCGTCTCGCGGTCGAAGCGCCCGCTGACGAGCAGCGTCCCCAGGCCGGCCGCGGCGACGATCAGCCCGATCTGGATCGACCACAGCACCCGCGTCATCGGCGTCGCCGGTCCGGCCGCCTCGACGTGCAGCGGGATCGGCGCCGACTCGAGAAACTTCGATCCCGCCGGCGTCTTGATGTAGGCGAGCAGCTCCTCCGTCGAGCCGAAGCGGTCGAGGATCTTGTTGTGCACCTCCGCCTGCGTCCGCGACAGCCGCGACCAACGGCGCTGCTCGATCAGCGTGCGCACCAGCCAGATCCCAACGAAGGCGATCAGGGAGATGACGAAGCCGACGCCGAGCGCTTCGACCGCTTCCTGCCACGCGCTCTGGCGCCGGAAGGCGAGGGGGTTCGGAAGCTCCTGCACGAAGTAATGCGGATTGCGGCGGATCTCCGGATGCGCGGCGACAAAATGCGCAAGCTCGGGATAGCGCGCCAGAAACGGGTCGTTCGACAGCAGCGTGGGGTCGAGGACCACGATCGGCGTGACCTCGCGCGGATGCTGCGCCAGCAGTTGGACGAACTGGTCCCGAACTTCCTGCCGCGGCTGGGTTGGTTCCAAGGGGGGCGCGGCCGTGGACGTCGTCGTCGTCGTCGTTGCGGTCGTCGTTGCCGGCTGCGCCAAAACTCCGCCGGCGATCGCGGCCGCCAGCGTCAGGATCAGAATCGTTCGGGTAGCGAGGGTCATGGCTCTGTCGATCTCCTTCGACCCTCTAATACGTCCGGAGGAGGCGGAGGTGGACAGCGATTTGTGAGACGATCCGCGTCCAATGCCTTTTTCGCACTTCGGCCTTCACCCCGACCTGCTTCGCGGCGTCAAAGAGCTCGGCTTCACGCGGCCGACGCCGATCCAGAGCGACGCCATTCCGCCGGCCATGGCCGGGCGCGACGTGCTCGCGGCGGCGCAGACCGGCAGCGGCAAGACCGCGGCCTTCCTCCTGCCGATCCTGCAGCGTCTCCTCGGCAAGAAGCGCGGCACGACGCGGGCGCTGATCCTCACGCCGACGCGCGAGCTCGCCGCGCAGATCGACCAGCACCTCCGCGACCTCTCCGTGCACACGCCCATCTCCGGCGCCTCCGTCTACGGCGGCGTGGCCATGGGGCCGCAGGAACACGCCTTCCGGAGCGGCGTCGACGTCCTCGTCGCCACGCCCGGCCGGCTGCTGGATCATTTCCGGCATCCGTACGCGCGGCTCGACGGGCTCGAAGTCCTCGTCCTCGACGAGGCCGACCGCATGCTCGACATGGGCTTTCTTCCCGACATCCGCCGCGTGCTGCGGCACCTGCCGGCGAAGCGGCAGACGCTCTTCTTCTCCGCTACCATGCCGGCGCCGATCGTCGAGCTCTCGCGCGAGATGCTGCGCAACCCGGCCATGATCTCCATCGAGCGCAAGGCGGCGCCGGCGGCCGGCATCGCCCAGTCGGTCTTCCCCGTCCCGCAGGAGCTGAAGCTCGCGCTGCTCGACACGCTGCTGCAGCGCGGCGAGATCCAGAACGCCATCGTTTTCACGCGCACGAAGCACCGCGCCAACCGCGTCTTCGAGCAACTGGAGCGGCGGCGGGTGAAGGTGGCGCGCATCCATGGCAACCGCAGCCAACTGCAGCGAACCGAGGCGCTGGCGGGATTCAAGTCGGGGAAGTACCGGATCCTCGTGGCCACCGACATCGCCGCGCGCGGGATCGACGTCGAGGCGCTCTCGCACGTCGTCAACTTCGACGTGCCGAACGTGCCGGACGACTACATCCACCGCGTCGGCCGCACGGCGCGCGCGGAGCTGACCGGCGACGCCGTCACGTTCGTCGCGCCGGACGAGGAGAATGACCTCCGGGCCATCGAGCGCGCCATCGGCAAGCGCCTCCCGCGCGTGACCGTGCCCGACTTCGACTACGCGCAGCGGCCGGCGGAGCGGCTGGAGATCCCGATCCACGAGCGCATCGCCGCCATCCGCGCCAAGAAGGCGGAAGAGCGCGCGCGGGCGAAGGCAAAGGCCGAGCGGCGCGCGGCAGCGGAGAGCGCGGCGGCGAGGATCACACGGCGCGGATCGGCACGACCGTCAATGCCAGCTTCTCCGTCCCCCGGATCACCGTCAGCGTCGCCGCCTTCCCGATTTCCTCCTCGGTCAGCAGGCGGTGGAGATCGTCGACCGTCGCGACCGGTTTCCCGCCGAAGGCGACGATGACATCCGCTTCCTGCAGCCCCGCGGCCGCGGCGGGGCTCTCGTTCTCGACGCCCAGCACGAGCACGCCGCTCTCCGCGGCGAGATCGTAGAAGCGGACGACGCGGCGGTGCAGCGGCGCCGACTGGCCGGCCACGCCGATGTAGCTGCGCGTCACGCGGCCGTCGCGGATGAGGCGCGAGGCGACGAATTTGGCGGTGTTGATGGCGATGGCGAAGCAGATGCCCTGCGCGGGGCGGATGACAGCGGTGTTGACGCCGATCACCTCGCCGCGCGCGTTCACGAGCGGCCCGCCGGAGTTGCCGGGATTGAGCGCCGCGTCGGTCTGGATGACGCTGTCGATGAGGCGCCCGCTCTGCGCGCGCATCGTGCGTCCCAGGGCGCTGACGACGCCGGCGGTCACGGTGGCCTGGAAGCCGAGCGGGTTGCCGACGGCGACGACGAGCTGCCCCGGCTTGATGAGGTCGGAGTCGCCGAGCCGCGCCGGCGTCTGATTCGGCGCGGAGACGCGCAGGACGGCCAGGTCGGTGTGCGGATCGTTGCCGACCACGCTCGCCGCGCAGCGCGCGCCGTCGTAGAGCGTGACGTCGATGGAAGAGGAGCCGGTGACGACGTGGCTGTTCGTCAGGATGAAGCCGTCGGGCGTGAAGAGGAATCCGGAGCCGCCGCCGCGCTGCTTGCGCGATGACGAGACTTCGACGTTGACGACCGAGGGCGTGATCGTTTCCGCGGCGGAGGTGACGGCGGCGGAGTAGGCATCGAGAAGGTCGAGCATCCGCTAAGGAGAACAAAAGCGCATTCCGGCGTTCTGGAGTGCGGCGGCCATGCCGCCGCTCTGACAGCGGCGGCATGGCCGCCGCACTCCACAACTACAGCGTCACCACCTCCAGATTCTCGATCTCCTGCTCCAGAAACTCCGCTGCGATCCGGCGAAAGCGCTCCTCCGCATCCGTGACGAGAAACGTATGCTCCGCCGCGCCGTTCGTCTGCGGCTCGACCAGCTTCCGCACCGCCTGCGCGGTCGTCTCCGCGCTGTCGACGATCTGCACCGCGCCGCCGGCCACCTGCTCGATCGTGGCGCGGAGAATCGGGTAGTGCGTGCACCCGAGCACCAGCGTGTCGATGCCGGCGTCGATCAGCGGCTCGAGATAGATCTCCGCCACCTCCCGGGCCACGTGCGTATTCGCCCACCCCTCCTCGGCCAGCGGCACGAACAGCGGCGCGGGCGACTCCGTCACCTGCACCTCGGGATCGAGCGCGCGGATGGCCTTCGTGTACGCGCGCGACCGCACCGTCCCCTCCGTGGCGATCACGCCGACGTGGCCGCGCGTGTGCGCCACCGCCGCGCGCGCGCCCGGCTCGATCACGCCGATAACCGGGATCGACAAGCGCTCCTGGAGCGCCGGCAGCGCCGCGGCCGTGGCGGTGTTGCACGCCACCACGAGCATGCCGATGCCGCGGCCGAGCAGATGGTTCGCCGCTTCGAGCGAATAGCGCACCACCGTCTGCGGCGACTTCGTCCCATACGGCACGCGCGCGGAGTCGCCGAGGTAGATCAGCGGATGGTGGGGCAGCGCGCGGGCGATCTCGCGGAAGACCGTCAGGCCGCCCACGCCGGAATCGAATACGCCGATCGGAGCGTCAATCCTCGACAACGGGCGCCCCGCCGCCTTCGCGCTTGATGTTGTACTGCTCGATCTTCTTGTAGAGATTCGAGCGCGGCGTATCGATCGACTCCGCCGTCTTCGACACGTTCCAGCCGTGCTCGCGCAGCTTGGCGATGATGAAGGCCTTCTCCGCCTCGTCCTTGAACTCCTGCAGCGTCGAGAGGCGCATGGCCGAGGCGATGATCTCCGTCGCGGCGCGGAAAAACTCGGCCGGTAGATCGCTGATGTCGATCGCGTCGGACGGCACCATGATCACCAGCCGCTCGATCATGTTCCGCAGCTCGCGCACGTTGCCGCGCCACGGCGCGTCCTGGAGCGCCTTGAGCGCCGCCGGCGTGAACTTCTTCGGATGCTTGTTGTACTCGGCCGCGAAGAGCGCCGCGAAGTGCTGGGCCAGGATGGGGATGTCGTCCTTGCGCTCGCGCAGCGGCGGCGTGCGGATGGGGATGACGTTCAAGCGATAGAAGAGATCCTCGCGGAAGCGCCCGCCGCGGATCTCCTCGGTGAGATCTTTGTTCGTGGCGGCGATGACGCGGACGTCGACCTTGACCACCGTGGCGGCGCCGACCGGCTCGACGTCGCCTTCCTGCAGCACGCGCAGAACCTTCGCCTGCGTCCGCAGCGACATGTCCCCGATCTCGTCGAGAAAGATCGTCCCGCCGTCGGCGGCGACGAACTTCCCGGTCTGCTTGCGCACGGCGCCGGTGAACGATCCCTTCTCATGGCCGAACAGCTCCGACTCGATGAGCTCCTCGGGGATGGCCGCGCAGTTGACCTGGATGAACGGCCCGTTCGCGCGCGAGGAGCGGCGGTGGATCTCGCGCGCCACGAGCTCCTTGCCGCTGCCCGATTCGCCCTGGATCAGAACGGTCGCCTTGGTCGGCGCGGCGAGGTCGATCTGCCCGCGCAGCTCCTTCATGGCCGGCGCCTCGCCGACGATCTGGTAGTCGCGCTCGACGCGGTCGCGCAGCTCGGTGTTCTCTTCCTCGAGCTTTTGTTGCCGCACGGCGTTGCGGACGGCCAGAAGGAGCTTGTCGCGGTTGAGCGGCTTCTCCAGGAAATCGAACGCGCCGCGCTTCGTGCACTCGACGGCGGTGGAGACGTCGCCGTGGCCGGAGACCATGATCACCGGCGCGGCCACGCGCTGGGCTTTGAGGTTCTCGAGCACTTCGATGCCGTCGAGCACCGGCATTTTGATGTCGAGGAGGATGGCGTCGTACGCCGTGCGCGTGGCCTTGTCGAGCCCGTCCTGCCCCGAGCGCGCCTCGTCGATGCGGTAGCCCTCGTACTCGAGGGTCATGCGAATCGCTTCGCGGATCGCGGTCTCGTCGTCGACGACCAGAATTCGAAACGGCATTTCAGTCCGCCTTGTGCATGAGTCCGGCCAATCGTATCGCGGCCGGAACTGCGGCAGACGTCAATGCCGTTCGAAATGCAGCGGCAGCGCGTAGAGCGTGGTCAGATCGATGACGACGTCTGCCGGCGCCAGGAAATCGATATTGATCGGACTCCCCTCGGGCTGGCAGCCACCTCCCGGAAAGGGGTTATCAAACGAATTGATCACCGCCGGCGACGGAACGGTCGACGACGACAGATAGAGCGTCGCCTTGTTCGCGCCGGCGATCGAGAAAGGCCGGTCGGACATGAACGAGGCGAACAGCGACACATACGGAGTCCCCGTGCAATTGGGACCCGTGAAATAGACGAAATTCACTCCCCACGTGACGGTGCGGGCCTTCGGCGGCACCACCGGGATGACGTTGTCATAGAGTTTGTATCCGTTGATCTCGAATTGGATGACCGGGCCGCCGCTCGCGCAACACGATTGCAGCCCGGCCGCGACGACCGGACCGACAGTTTTGCCGTTCGCGTCCACCAGGTACTCGTTCAGGATCGGAGGTCCCTGCGGCCCTTGCGGTCCCTGCAGCCCGCGCTGGCCCTGCGGTCCCCGATCGCCCTGCGGCCCCGCCGGTCCCTGCGGGCCGGGAGGTCCGGCCGGTCCCTGCGGCCCTGGCGGTCCGACGAGCGTCGAGGTGCCGAACGTCATCTCGAACGACGAGGCATCCTGACTGCGATTGGCGATCAACGAGCCGGTTGCCAGAATTTTCCCATCGCCATCGGTTGCCGTGATCTCCACCGTCGCATCCGGAATGGTCGCTTCCGGAACGAGCGCAGCGAGAGCTACGAATCGCTGCTCGAATCCCTGCAGCGCGCCGGACGACTCGTGCAGCACCTTGGCCGCGGGATCGAGAAGCCGCAGGCGATAGATCACCGGATTGCCGGTCGTTTCGACCAGCGCCAGGTTGTAGCGGTAGTCGGCCGTCTGCCGCGCGCCTTGCACGACGCCTTTCTCTCCTTTTGCCAGACCGAAACCGCTGCGCGCGGCGGCGAGCGTGAGCCCCTGTGTCGCCGCCTCCGGCTCGCCGGGGTTCTGATTGAACACGCGACAGGTGACGACGACGTCGGCGTCTGCGACGATGCGCGCCGCGCCGACGACGCCGCGCGCGTTGAACAGCGTTGCCGCCAGGTCTTCGTAGACCTTTGTCGCGCCCGGCGCAATCTGATCGGAATGCGTCAGCGGCTGCGCGCCCGGCGCCAGAAATTGGATCTGCACGTTCGCCGTCTGCGCCGACGGATTCGTGATCCACGCCGTCGTCGAAAAGTTGCTGCCCGCCACGCCTTGCACGTGGCCGACTGCCGGCACGATGAGATCGCGTCCGGCGAATCCCGCGAACGCGGAGAACGGCATCAAGAAGAAGAGCGCCGCGAAAAGTCGAATGTTCATGATGAACGGATGATACGGTTCAGCGCGGATGCCCGTCGTATGTCAGGGAACAGGTCACAGGGGACAGGGAACAGGTGGTGTCCTCGCCACCGCACGAACATCACCTGTCACCCGTTCCCTGTGACCTGTCTCCTACTTGTACAATCCCGCCCGCATGCAAGTCGTCATCTCTCGCGATCCCAAGCTCTCCAAACTCGACCACCTCTTCATCGTCCTCGCCGAGAACTCCCGGCCGGATCTTCCCGTCTCGCCGAAGGCGTTGAAAAAGATCCTCGCCGACTCGGGCTTCGTCGGGCGCAGCGACGAGTTCCTCACCTCGCTCGCCGACGAGCCGAAGAAGATCACCCTCGTCGGCTGCGGCAAAGAAGAGTCGCTGTCGATCCGCGGCGCGCGCGCGGCGCTCTATCGCATCGGCAAGATCGCCAAGATGCAGCGCGACGCCTCCATCGCCGTGGTCTTCCCCTACGTCCTGCCGAAGCTCACCGCCGCGGAGACCACGCGCCTCCTCGCCGTCGAGCTCTCCCAGGCCGACTACAAGTACGACGCCTACATCACCGTCAAGAAGGACGACAAGGCGCCGAAGATCGAGGCCACGCTCGTGCCGCTCGACGGCCTCGACAGCCGCCGCTTCAACGCGATCGAAGACGAGGCCAACGCCATCGCCGGCGGCGTGCGGCTGGTGAAAGACCTCGGCAACGCGCCGCCGAACCTCATGACCCCCACGAAGCTCGCCCAGAGCGCCGAACAGGCCGCGAAGGCCGCCGGCATCAAGTGCACGGTCTACGGGAAAAAAGAGATCGAGAAGATGAAGATGGGCGGCTTGCTCGCCGTCAACCGCGGGTCGTCCGAGGAGCCGCGCTTCGTCGTCCTCGAATACACGCCGAAAAAAGCGAAGGCGCACGTGGCCCTGGTCGGCAAAGGCATCACCTTCGACTCCGGCGGCATCTCCATCAAGCCCGCCGAGAAGATGGAAGAGATGAAGTTCGACATGTGCGGCGCCGCGGCGGTGATCGGCACGATCCAGGCGGCGGCCAATCTCGAGCTTCCCGTGAAGATCACCGGCGTCATCGCCACGACCGACAACCTCCCGAGCGGCAGCGCGTACAAGCCGAGCGACATCATCACCACGATGAGCGGCAAGACGGTCGAGATCGTCAATACCGACGCCGAGGGGCGGATGATCCTGTCGGACGCGCTGCACTTCGCCTCGCAGCAGAAGCCCGATCACATCATCGACTACGCCACGCTCACCGGCGCCTGCGTGGTGGCCCTCGGCAACGAGGCCGCGGGGCTCTTCACGAACAACGATGAGCTGGCTCGGAAGTTGATTGAGAGCGGTGAGCGCGCCGGCGAGCGCCTCTGGAGAATGCCGGAGTGGGACGAATACAAGGAGCTGATCCGCAGCGAGTGGGCGGACCTGAAGAACTCGGGCGGACGCTGGGGCGGCGCGATCACGGCCGCGGTCTTTCTGAAGGAGTTCGTCGATTGTCCATCGTGGGCGCATCTCGACATCGCCGGCACGGCGTACACGGAGCACGAGACGGGGCGCGAAGCGCGCGGCTCGACGGGCGCGGGCGTGCGCGTGACCATCGCCTTCTTGGAATCGCTCTCGCGCTAGCGCTCGCCGCCGCGTGCGACGGCCGCCGCGCGGTGGTACGGATCACGCCGAAGCCGGCGGCGCCCGAGGTCAACTACACGGCCTTCGAGTCGCCGTCGCTGCAGTTCCTGCCGCGGCAGCAGGAGGCCCCGGGCTGGAAGCTGGAGAACGATCCGATCGTCGTGCCGAAGGAGCACATCGTCTCGTACCTCGGTCCCGAGGGGCCGGTCTTCGCGGCGTACCAGACGCTCGACGACACCGTCGGCAAGTACAGCGCCACCAACGGCGGCGGCTTCGCCACGGTGGAGATCTTCCGCTTCCCCGACTTCGTCAAAGCGTTCGGGGCGTACTCGCTGCAGAAGGACGGCAATCTCCGCTTCATCGACATCCCGAACGAGTCGTTCGTGAAGCCGCACTCGGTGCACATCTGGCGCGGTCCGTTCTACGTGCGGATCATCGGCGAAGGCGCGCCCGAGAGCGTGACGGCGCTGGCGAAGTTCGTCTCCGACAAGATGCCCCCCGCGCCCGGCAAGCCGGCCATCTTCGCGTTCCTCCCCGACAAGCTGCGCGTGCCGAACAGCGAGCGCTACTCCGCGGAAAAGGGCTTCGGCCAGGCCTTCCTCGGCAATTCGTTCCAGGCGCAGTTCAACGTCGACGGCGACGTGGTCGACGGCTTGGTGATTCCGGCGGTCAGCAAGCAGGCGGCGGGACAGATTCTGGTGACGTACAAGAATCTCTACATGCGCAACGGGAAGCTCCTCGACCCGATCCCAAACCTCGGCGAGGACAATTTCACCGCCGAGGACCGTTACCTCGGGCGGGTGGTGGCGTTCCGCATCGACCGCTTCGTCGTGGCCTTCAACGGCTTCAAGGAGCGCCAGCACCTCGTCGACCTGGCCACGCAGGCGGACCAGAAGATCCTCGGCACGATCCGCAAGCAGCTCGTGACGGCGGAGAATGACGAGGAGAAGCCGAATAAGCCGGAGACGCCGGCCTGGATGCACCAGCGGCGGTAGGGGCGCACGGCGTGCGCCCACGGCGCGGCGGGCGCACGCCGTGCGCC
>DATDFB010000266.1:0-20881 GCA_036522835.1 Thermoanaerobaculia bacterium
GGCGGGCGAGGTCGTGGTCAGATCGAGATAGCGTCCGCCGGTCGTCTCGGCGAGCGACCGCAGCAACGCCTCGTTCGCGTGCGGCGCGGCGTTCACCACCGTCAGCGGGCGGCGCATCGCCGCGAGCGCGTTCGTGGCCGCGGCGAGATTCTCCGTGTCGCCCATGGAGTTGATCCCGTCGGTGACGAGCACGAGCCGCGATCCCGGCACATGCGCCGCAATCGCCGGCAACTGCTGGAGCACGGCCGCGAGGTTCGTCGCTCCGGCGAGGTCGATAGCATCGAGCACGCGTCCGAGGTCGTGCGGCGTCGTGCGGCGGGCCTCGTCGACCCAGAGGTGGAAGGGGATGACCGTCACCGTCGCCCACGCCGTCTGCCGGCGGAGGAACTGGTCGAGGAACGCACGCAGGCGCGCGCCGTTCTGCTGCGAGGCGCTCCCCGAGGCGTCCCACAACAGCGTCACGTGCGCGGCCGGATCGAACGCTCGTTCGGAGCCGGCGGCGTTCAGCGGCGCGGAGACGAGCCAGGCGCGCTCCCGCTCGGACCACGCCGTCAACGCGACGTCGCTCGGATCGCGCGGCACCGTGACCGTGCCGTCGACGACGGCGTTCGTCAGCGTCCTTACCGGCAAGCCTTGGGTGACGACCGGCTGCACATCGCTGTCGATCGTCAGCGAGAACGAATCGAGCTTTTGCCTGAAGCGAAGATCGAGAAAGTAGTCGTTCGACACCAGCTCCTGATCGCAGGCGATGAAGACGCGCTTCTCGCCGTTCGGCGGAATCGGATAGAGGCGCATGCGAAAGGCGCGGCTGTCGCTCCACTCCGCGAGCGCCGGATCGACGCGGCGGTGCACCGTTTCCTCGTATGCCTGCTTGGCCAGCACGCGCTCGACGGCGACGGCGTGGCGCAGCTTGCCGTCGAAGTACAGCCCGAGGTCGCTCACCTCGGCGTCGGGCGGCAGCGGGAAGACGAAGTCGCCGCCGACGATGCGCGGGAGCGCGTTGCGGAACGTCAGCTCGTACTCGGTGCGCGCGAGATGGCCGCGGATGATGACGTGGATGGCCGCGCGGGAAAGAACGACGGCGTCGCCGCCGTCGTCGCTCGGCATGACCAGCCGCGGCACTGCGGCTGGTGATGTCACGGCCAGGAAAACGACCAGGAGCGCGACTGCAACGGATCGCATCGGAGCACCTCCTGGTCGATCTCATTGCTTCAGCGCCGGTGCCACGTGCGCGCAGAGAGCGGCGCGCGCGCCGCGTCCATCGATGTGGCGATTCGATTCGGAAATCTATAATCGGCCGTCATCCAAAACGTAACGCGCCTCGGTCCCTACGACATCGTCGCTCCGCTCGGCACCGGCGGCATGGGAGAGGTTTACCGCGCCCGCGACACGCGGCTCGACCGCGACGTGGCCATCAAGGTCCTGCCCGCGCAGCTCTCGACGAGCGCGAAGCTGCGCGAGCGCTTCGATCGCGAGGCGCGGGCGATCTCGCGCCTCAACCACCCGCACGTCTGCACGCTCTACGACGTCGGCCATCAGGACGGCGTCGACTATCTCGTCATGGAGTACCTCGAAGGGGAGACGCTCGCCGCCGCGATCGCGCGCGGGCCGCTGCCGCTCGAGCGCGCGCGGAAGATCGCGATCGAGGTCGCCGAGGCGCTCGACGCCGCGCACCGCGCCGGCATCGTGCATCGCGACCTCAAGCCGGGCAATATCATGCTCACGCAGTCGGGCGCCAAAGTGCTCGACTTCGGCCTGGCGAAGTACGAGCCGTCGGCCGGCCCCGACGATCCGACGCAGCAGCAGTCGCCGCCGCTGACGGAGGACGGCGTGGTGATGGGAACGCCGCCGTACATGGCCCCCGAGCAGCTCGACGCCCTCCCCGCCGACGCCCGCACCGACATCTTCGCCCTCGGCTCGATCCTCTACGAGATGCTCACCGGCCGCCGCGCCTTCAATCGCCTCGACCGCACCGAGCCGCCGCCCATCAAGCCCGAGGCCATCAACAAGATCATCCGCCGCTGCCTGGCGAAAGATCCGAACGCGCGGTACCAAACCGCAAGCGAGCTCGGAGCCGCACTTCGTAACGCCGGCGTCCCCGCCGGCTGGCGCCGCGGCGTCCTCGCCGCGGTTAGCGCCGCGTTGATCGTCGCCGTCATCGCGTTTCTCGTTACGCGAAGACCTCAATCCAAAACGGTCGCGGTCCTCCCCTTCGCCAACCTCGGCGCCGACCACGCGCGCGACTACCTCGGCCTGGCCATCCCCGACGAGATCGCCACGATCTTGAGCTACAGCCACGACCTGGCGGTGCGCCCGTTCTCCGTATCGCGACGCCTCGGCGACCTCGATCCGCGCGACGCCGCGAAGAAGCTCAACGCCTCGAACATCGTCAGCGGGCATCTCCTCGACGCCGGCGGCCACCTCGCCGTCACGCTCGAAGCGATCGACGTCACCGCCGACGACGTCGTCTGGCGCGACACCTTCGAAGTCCCCTCGGCCGACCTGATCACCATGCGCAAGGAGCTCTCCGCGCGCATCGCCAGCGGCCTGCTGCCGCGCCTGGCCACGCGCAGCGCGCGCGAGGCCAGCCGCCCCGTGAATGCGGAGGCCTACGCGCTCTACCTGCGGTCTCTGGCCGCGTCGAGCGATCCGGGGCCGAACGCCGAGGCGCTCGGGAAGCTCGAGCGCGCCGTGCAGCTCGACCCGAACTACGCGCCGGCATGGGCGGCCCTCGCGCGCCGCAGCTATTACAGCTACGCATTCGGGTCGGGCGGGCGCGGCGAGCTTGGGCGCGCACAGCAGGCGGCGGCGCGGGCCCTGCAGATCGATCCCAACCTGGTCGAGGCGGCCACGCGTCTCATCGTCTTCCGCACCGAGGATGGCCAGACCAAGGAGGCCTACGACGACGCGAAGCAGCTCGTGGCGCGGCGCCCCGAAAGCTCCGAGTCGCACTTCGCGCTGTCGTACGTGCTGCGCTACGGCGGCGCGATCGACGAAGCCGTGCGCGAATGCGACACCGCGCGGTCGCTCGATCCCGGCAATCGCAACCTCCGCTCGTGCGCCGCGGCGTTCATGTCCAAGGGCGACTACCAGCGCGCGCTCGACTTCGTCAGCCTCGACGCCGGAAGCGACTGGGGGAACATCTGGATGTCGCAGATCTACTTGCGTCAGGGGAAAGCGAACGACGCGTTGCAACTGCGCGTGCAGCCGGACCGCCGCGCCTTCCTCACCGCGTGCCTCGCGCACGACACGGCGGCGATGGACCGCCTCACTGCCAAGTTCCGCGAGCAGCTCGTGCAATCGGGGCAGCACGACGGCGAGACGCTGTACTACGCCGCCTCGGAGAACGCGTACTGCGGGCACGCACCCGACGCGATCGCGTTCCTGCGCGACGCCGTGCACCTCGGCTACTGCGCCGGCGGCATCGACAACGATCCGCTGTGGACGCCGCTGCGCTCGTCGCCGGAATTCCGCGCCGCGCGCGACGAAGCGCTGCAGTGTCAGGCCCGCTTCAAGAACGCCATGACGCGCTGACGCGCCTCGTCCGACTGGAACGCGCGGAGCTGGTGCTCGCTCTCGAGCTCGATCTGCGCGCCGAGGGTATTGGTACGGGAGGCGGCGAGGGCGCGCTTCATGTCGGCAATCAGCGCGGGCGGCGCGGACGCGATCGCGCTCGCCAGCGTCTCCGTTTCATTCGCGAGCTCCTCGGCGGCGACGACGCGATCGACCAGGCCGATCGACAGCGCCTCCTCCGCCGCGACCATGCGCCCCGTGGCCATCATCTCGAACGCGCGGCTCGTGCCGACCAGACGCGGCAGGAGCCACGAGCCGCCCCAGTCGGGGTGCAGACCGATGCGCACGAATGACTCGCTGAACTTCGCCGCGCCGGAGGCGATGCGGTAGTCGCAGGCGAGGGCGAGATTGCAGCCGGCGCCGGCGGCCACACCGTTCACCGAGGCGATCACCGGCTTCGCCATCGTGGCGATCTGCATCACCACGTCGCGGCCGGCATCGAGCAGTGAACGGAAGCGCTCCGTGTCGTCGACCTTCTGCAAGAGCGACATGAACTCGACGTCGCCACCGGCGCAGAACGCGCGGCCGGCGCCGGTGATCACGACCACGTGCCCTTCGGCCTCGCGCAGCGCCGCCAGAAGGTCCTCGCGCATCGTGCCGGAGAACGCATTCAGTTTCTCGGGCCGGTCGAGGGTGATGGTGGTGACGTTGCCGGCGGTGCTGGTGCGAATCATGGGCGGAGTCTATACACTCCACCGCGCATGCGGCGCGCCGTCCAATATCTCTTTTACGCCACCATCCCGGTCGCGCTCTACCTGCAATTCACTCACGGGCCGGTGGTGTGGGAGTTCATCTTCGCCTGCGCCGCCGTCATCCCCATCGCGGCGTGGATCGGCATCTCCACCGAGCAGCTCGCGCACCGCATGGGGCCGACCTACGGCGCGCTCTTCAACGCCACCTTCGGCAACTTCGCGGAGCTCGTCATCGCCATCTTCGCCATCCGCGCCGGGCTGCCCGACGTGGTGCGCGCCTCGTTCGCCGGTTCCATCCTCGGCAATCTCCTCTTCGTCGCCGGCGTGTCGATGATCGCCGGCGGCTACAACCGCCGCACGCTGAAGTTCAACGCCCTTGCGGCGGAGTCGCAGGCGGGGCAGATGATCCTCGCTACCAGCGCGTTTCTCGTGCCGGCGCTCTTCTTCCGCATGACCGCGCACAATCGCGAGCTGATCCACCCCGTCTCCATCGGCACCGCGGCGATTCTCATCGTCTCGTATGCGCTCGGCCTCCTCTTCGCGTTCAAGACGCATGCGGAGCAATTGAGCGCCGTCGCCGCCGCGCCCGAGGTCGAGCGCGCGGACCTCTGGCCGCTGCGCCGCGCGCTCACGCTGCTGATCTTCGCCAGCGCGCTCATGAGCGTCGTGGCCGAGGGGCTGGTGGAGGCCGTGCGGCAGGCGGGACACGCCTGGGGCGTGAACGACGTCTTCATGGGCTTCATCGTCATCGCCATCGTCGGCAACGCCGCCGAGCACTCCACGGCGGTCGTCCTGGCCATGCGCAATCAGATGGACACGGCGCTCAACATCGCCATGCAGTCGAGCGTGCAGATCGCCCTCTTCGTCACGCCCGTGATGGTGTTCCTCTCGTATCCGCTCGGCCACCCGCTCGACCTGCTCTTCACCCCCT
The DNA here is from genome assembly GCA_036522835.1 of Thermoanaerobaculia bacterium. Lineage (GTDB taxonomy): Bacteria > Acidobacteriota > Thermoanaerobaculia > Gp7-AA8 > Gp7-AA8 > DATDFB01. Next base: position 5,197 of record DATDFB010000266.1, read on the forward strand.
TCGAGATCCTGGCCTGCGTCCTCGGCATCGCCATCTTCGCCTACCTGGTCATGGACGGCGAGACGAACTGGTACGAGGGCGTGCAACTGCTCGCGGTGTACGCGATCATCGCCGTGGCGCTGTACTTCCTGCCGCGTTAAGCCCGTTCCCGATTCAAAATCTCCCCCAGCCCGCCCACCCGGTACCAGCGGTAGCCGTGGCCTTCGATGGCGATCTTGCCGCCTTCGCTGTGATCGTTCGAGAGCAGGTTCACCAGCGGCTGGCCGGAGGGGAGGCGCACCGTCTGCGGCTTCGCGTCGACGTTGTGCACGGCGATCACGGAGTTGCCGCGCCAGTCGTAGCGGATGGCCAGCACGTGCGGCGAGCCGGTCTCCAGCACCGTCCAATCGCCCCAACCGATCTCCGGCACTTCCTTGCGCGTCCGCACGATCCGCTCCGTCCAGTTGAGAAACGACGACGGGTCGCGGCGCTGGTCGGCGACGTTCACGTGCTCGTAGCCGAACACCTCGTCGGCGATCGCCGGAAGCACGGTCCGCTTGGCCGTGGAGAATCCGGCGTGCCGCTCGTTCGACCACTGCATCGGCGTGCGCGCGGCCTGCCGCTCGGGCAGCGCGAGGTTGTCGCCCATGCCGATCTCGTCGCCGTAGCGGATCACGGGCGTGCCGGGAAGCGTGAACATCAGCGAATAGGCGAGCTCCATCCGCCGGCGGTCGCCGTCGAGCATCGGCGCGAGGCGGCGGCGGATGCCGCGATCGTAGAGCTGCGCGTTCTTTTCGGGAGCCATCTTCGAGAACACCAGCTCGCGCTGCGCGCCGGTGAGGCGCCCCAGGTCGAGCTCATCGTTGTTGCGGAGGAAGTGGCCCCATTGCGCGGTGACTGGGCGCTGGCGCGTCCGCTTCAGCGCGCGCACGAGCGGCCGGGTGTCGCCCGAGGCCAGCGCGTAGAAGACGCTCTGGTTGACGAAGAAATTGAACATCATGTGCATGCGGTCGTCGCGGTCGCCGAAGTAGGCGAGGTCTTCGTTCGGCAGCACGTTCGCCTCCGCCAGCAGCACCGCGTCGCCGCAGCGCCACTGCAGGAACTCGCGCATCTCGCGGAGGAAATTGAAATCGTGACGCGGCTGCACGTCCGCCCCCTTCGTCGAGATCACGAACGGCAGCGCGTCGACGCGGAAGCCCGACACGCCCAGCTCGAGCCAGAAGCCCATGATCCGCTTGATCTCCGTCCGCACGTCCGGATGCGCCGTGTCGAGGTCGGGCTGAAAGTCGTAGAAGCGGTGGAAGTAGTACTGGCGCGCCGCCGGGTCATACGACCACGTCGACTTCTGCACGCCCGGGAAGACCATCCCTTTGTTCCAATCGCGCGGTCGCTTCTTCGACCAGACGTACCACTCGCGGTACTTCGACCGCGGATCTTTGCGCGCGGCGCGGAACCACGGATGGTTGCTCGAGGTGTGGTTGATGACGAGGTCGATCACGACGCGGATGCCGTGGCTGTCGGCCTGGTGCATGAACTCGACGAAGTCGCCGAGCGTGCCGTAGCGCGGATCGACGCCGTAGTAGTCGGTGACGTCGTAGCCGTCGTCGCGCCGCGGCGAGGGATAGAAGGGGAGGAGCCAGAGGCAGGTGACGCCGAGCCCCGCGAGGTAGTCGAGGCGGCGCATGAGCCCCTCGAAGTCGCCGACGCCGTCGCCGTTGGCGTCGATGAACGTCTCGACGTTGACGCAGTAGACGACGGCGTTCTTGTACCAGAGGTCCTGGATGAGCATAGGTGACAGGGAACGGGTGACGGGTGACGGGTCGCGTCCCCACCTGTCACCCGTCACCCGTGACCTGTCACCCGATTCACCGGCATTTCGCATGCCACCGCCGTGTTCGTCCGCTCGTGACCCTCGGAGAGATCCTCGCCCAGCGCACCGCCGACGCCGCTCCGGAGCTCGTCGAGCAACTCGACAAAAACGCCGTGCGCTGCTACTCGTGCGGCCATCGCTGCAAAGTCCTCGACGGCCTCAAAGGCATCTGCAAGGTGCGCTACAACGAAGGCGGCGTGCTCAAGGTCCCGCGCGGCTACGTCGCCGCGCTGCAGGTCGACCCGATCGAGAAGAAGCCGTTCTTCCACGCTTATCCCGGCGCGCTCGCCCTTTCGTTCGGCATGCTCGGCTGCGACTACCACTGCGGCTACTGCCAGAACTGGGTCACCTCGCAGGCGCTGCGCGACCCCGTGGCCGGCGCGCCGCCGACCGACGTCGAGCCCGCCGACCTCGTCCGCCTCGCCAAAAAGCACGGCGCGAAGATCCTCACCTCGACCTACAACGAGCCGCTCATCACCTCGGAGTGGGCCGTCGAGATTTTCAAGGAGGCGAAGAAGGCGGGCCTGGTCTGCTCGTACGTCTCGAACGGCAACGGCACGGAGAAAGTGCTCGACTACATCGCCCCCTACGTCGACCTCTACAAAGTCGATCTCAAGGGCTTCTCCGACGCGCACTACCGCGACCTCGGCGGCACGCTGCAGCCGGTCCTCGACACCATCCGCGGCCTGAAGCAGCGCGGGATCTGGGTCGAGATCGTCACGCTCATCGTCCCGCAGTTCAACGACAGCGACGACGAGCTGACGAAGATCGCCGAGTTCCTCGCCGGCGTCGACCGCGACATCCCGTGGCACATCACCGCCTTTCACGAGGACTACAAGATGACCGGCAACGGCAACACGCCGGCGTCGACGCTGCTGCGCGCGTACGCCATCGGCCGCCGCGCCGGCCTGCGCTTCGTCTATCCCGGCAACATCCCCGGCGCGGTCGGCGACCGCGAGGGGACGCACTGCCCGAGCTGCGACAAGCTCCTCATCGGCCGCACCGGCTTCCGCGTGACGTCGTACGAGCTGGTCGACGGCAAGTGCCCCGGCTGCGGCACGGCTATCCCGGGCGTGTGGGGCGACGATGCCGCCGCGGTCGGCCGCAGCGGGATTCCGCGGCCGGTGTGGCTGGCATAATGATCTCCGGTCGCGGGGCGGGAGTTTCCCGTCTCCGGGCGCGGTTCCCATCTATACGTCGCATCGTTGCGGAACCCTCCGCGACAACCAGCTCGGTCGAACTAAGTCTTCCGCTCTGGGCACACCTTCCTTAGCCTGCCAGCGTTCGCCCGAGGCGTCCACCTCGCCGGACGAGGAGCCTTCCAAGAGATGATCACTCAGACGAAAATCGCCGTCGCGAAGCCGAAGTCGAAAACGCGAGTCCCGGTCTCGGAGCTGAATCTGCGCAAGACCGCGCAGCGCCTGCTCGGCGGAACGCTCGTTTGCACCGAGGTGTCGTACATCCAGCGCGAGCTCGGCGCGAGCGCGACGCAGGAAGAGCTCGATGCGAAAGTGGTGGGCGTGCGCAAGATGCCGTGGGCCAGCATCGTCCTGCCCGATTGAGCGCTCGCAGCTCGCTTTGCGCCGCTGCCAGGAATTCGCTCTCCCCGCTTCAGGTTCGGTTTTGTACATCAGTGATTTGCCGCGTCGAGGATGAACTCAGTTGATCTCCGAAGGCAGCACGGAAAGGAGATTCACATGAGGACATCTGGAAACGTCAAGTGGTTCAACGACGCGAAGGGCTTCGGCTTCATCACCACCGATCAGGGCGACGTATTCGTGCACTTTTCGGCGATTCAGGGTGGCGGCTTCCGCTCCCTGTCCGAAGGCGCCACCGTCGAGCTCGACGTCACGCAGGGCCCCAAAGGCCTGCAGGCGGCGAACGTCGTGCCGGTGTAAATCGCATGAAGGGCGGGCCGCAAGCCCGCCCTTCGACCATGCTACGCTGCGCGCCCTCTCATGGCCGACTTCATTGAAGTGGCGCGCGCATCCGAGCTGCCCGTCGGACGTGCAAAGGCCGTCGCGATCGGTGGCCGCACCGTCGCGCTCTACCACACCGAGCGCGGCTTCTTCGCCACCGACAACGTCTGCCCGCATCGCGGCGGACCGCTGGCCGAAGGCGACGTGATCGGCAACGAGATCACCTGTCCGTGGCACGCCTGGAGCTTCGACGTCGCCACCGGCCTCTGCCCCGGCAACGAGGAGTTCCGCGTGACTACGCACGAAGTTCGCACGGAGGGCGATCGGATTCTGGTGAGGCTCTCGTGAACGGCAAGCCGCTGCGCCACGTCGATCTCTTTTCCAGCGCCGGACGTCTGGAGGCGCTCTACCGCGACCTGCAGGACCCGGCCGGCGTGGCGGTGATCTGCCATCCCCATCCGCTCGGCGGCGGCACGCTGCACAACAAGGTCGTGTTCCGCGCCGCGCGCGGCCTGGAGAGCGCGAACTTGGCCACGCTGCGCTTCAACTTCCGCGGTGCCGGCGCCAGCGCCGGCGTGCACGACGAGGGCGAAGGCGAGCAGCAGGACGTCGTCGCCGCCGTCGACTGGGTCGTCAAGCACCACCCCGGCAAGAAGCTCATCGTCGGCGGCTTCTCCTTCGGGGCCTGGGTCTCCAGCCGCGCCGCCTGCGAGATGCCCAACGTCGACGCGCTGTTCCTCATCGGCACGCCGGTCAACAAATACGACTTCGGCTACCTCAGGCACTGCGAGAAGCCGATGCTCTTCCTCCACGGCACCGCCGACGAATACGGCGACGTCGGCAAGCTCGAGAAGCTGATCCCCACCGTGCGCAACGCCGAGTCGGTCATCGTCACCGGCGCCGACCACTTCTTCACCAAGCAGCTCGACGCGGTGGAAGAGACGATGCGCGGGTGGGCGATGGAGATTCTGGCGTAACGCCAGCGGTCAAGCGGAGAGCTGTTTCAGCAGGGGCTCGCAAAGCTTGCGGCCGTTCTCGTGCAACGCGTTCCGGACCGCTTTCTCCAGGATGGCCTTCGCCTCGGCGCGCTTGCCGGTCATGGCCAGGAAACCCGCGTAATCGTAGGCGATGCTCGCGCTCAACGGATAGCGCTCGTAGAGGCGCCGCATCGCCGCGATCGCCTCCTCACTCGGCTCCGCGTTCTTTTCATCGAAGATGCGCTCGACCTCGGGAGGGTAGAGATCGCGGAAGGCATCGAAGCGGGTCGGACAATCGAGGATCTCCAGAACCTCGCTGACGACGGAGCGCGAGATGAGCTCGCCGGTCAGCCGGCGGTAGACCGCCGCGCGCATCGGTGCGATGGCGTCATCGTCCTCGCCGGCCTTCGGGAAGACGAAATGGAGCAACTGCGTGGTCTGCTCGCGCGCGCCGCGGGCCATGATCGTGGCGATGATGTCGGGTTTGTAGCTGATCTTGAGCTCGAGCGTCGTGGCAGCGAGCAGTTCCTCGCTGGTATCGATCGGGATCTCGTCGAGCGCGCAGATCTCCACCAGCGGATCGAGGAGCTCGGGATGGACGGCGGGATCGGGCATGAGCTCGAGCATCGAGAGGAGGTGGAACTTCCATTTGACGATGTCGGCGAGCCAGGCGAAGTAGTTCTTCTGCTCGTCTTTGTAGGTCGTGCTATCGGCGAGGTCGCGCATCTGGCGTGCCGACTTCATCTGCTCGGCGGCGGCGGCTAGGCGGGCCGCGGCCATCTCGCGGAAGGGCGGTCCGACGCGCCGCGGCAGGTAGGCGCTGACGCGGTCGATCCACGTCTCCATCTTCCGGCGCGCGGCGTTGCGCTCCTCCTCGCTGGCCGACCGGCTCATACCGAGGATCATCGGCGCGGTGTGGAGCGCAAGGCGACGGCTCAGCAGAGCCATGATCTGGTGGCGCATGAAGAGGCGGACGCGCGGCGCGGAGAGGAAGAAGGCGGCGATCTCGTCGCGGTCGTTGGCGGTCAGCTCGCGGCGTTTGTCGCCGCTCTGCCGGAAGCCGCGCGGCGCGTAGGCGTTGCCGAGATTCTGATGGAGCTCGGCGCGGCGCGCGGCGAGGACGGCCGGATCGGCGGCGCAGACGTCGCGGAAATAGAACATGCTGGCCAGAGAGCGCCATGCGTCGAGGCAGCGCTGCAGGTTGCCGGAGCGGCTGTCGCAGACGGCGATGTTCTGCAGCATGTCGAGGTCGAGCGCGTCCTCGGCGAGGATGCCGCTCCAATCGCGACGCGCTTCGTCGCGGCGCCCCAGCCGGTACATCGTCTCGCCGCGCCGCGCGCGCACGGAGAGGCGCACGGCCTGAAGGTACGGCGTGCGGCGCTGCGCCGGCGAGTAGGCGTCGAACGTCGACAGAGCGCGATTGAACGTACCGCGAACGCGTGTTTCCAACTCCTCCACCAGCGAGGCGAGCTGCTGGCGCGGCGGTTGAGGCGGGGCCTCGGCCGGCTTGTTCTCGGACTGCGCGGCGGCCGTCTCCACCGGCGGCTTCGAAACGGGGATCTTCGACAGCAGTTTTCGAATCGGGCCGATGAGCGGCTTCAGGTTTTGCACCGCCTGCTCGGCCGTCTCGATCGCGCGGACGGCGGAGACGTCGAGCTCTCCGGAGTCGCGAAGCTGCTTGCTCCCTTCGAGAATCGCTTTGCTGCGCTCCTCGACGGCGCGCAGGAAATCGCGGGCGCCCTCCGCCTCCGCCTCGGCAGCGGCGTTCGCGGCGATGCGCGCGCGCCATTCGCCGATCTCGCCGGCGAGCTTCACCGCCTCGTTGCGCCAAGCGTCAATGCGCTGCGCCGCGGTGAGCGGAGCGGCGGCGTTCTCCGCTTCCTCCGGCACGTCGACTTCGGAGTACCGCTTCACCAGGCGCGTCAGCGGACCGCTTTGCGCGGTGAGGTTCTGCCAAGCGTGCTCGAGGTCGGCGATCGTGTCAGAGAAGCCGGCGGCCTTCCCGCTGACGCGCAGTCGCGCCATTGCATTGACTGCCTTTGTCGTCTGCTCGCGCAGACGCTTCAGAAACGCGCGGATGCGGTTGGCCTCGACGATGTCGTCCGGCGGCAGCGCGGCGGCGTCCGCGTCTTTGCGCGACATCAGCCAATCGCGCGCCGTCTGCAATCGCGCCTGGCATTCCTGCAACTGCCGGCGCGCCTCCGCGACCGTTTCCTCGGGCGTGGCGTCGGCGATCGCCTGCTCGGCCGGGAAGTCGGGAATCGGCGCGCGCGGCCGCGGCTCCAACGCCTTCGCGTCCTGCTGCAGCGCGCGGATCCAGTCCACCGCGACCTCGTCGGCTCCCGGTTTCGCCTTGAGCGACATGCGCGCGCCGTGCAGGTCGACGACGAGCTTGTTCAGCGACGGCGATGCGCCGATGATGTGCGAGCGATGGATGACTGCGGCGACGAGCGGCGGAATCTTGCGCTCGCGCAGAGCGGCGGCAAGACCCTCCGACACCGCCGCGGGCTCGGCGGCGAGGAGCTCGATGATCGTGTCGAGCATCACCGCCGAGGGGCCGCGCGCAGGCATGTCGGCGGGGCGGATGCGCTGAATGAACGCGACCGGATAGCCGCGCAGCAGCCACTCCGCGGCGAGGATGGCGAATGCAGCGTGGCCGCCGCGGCATGACGACGCCGCGACGGAGCGCTCCAGGTGCTGGCGCAGCGCATTGCGTCCGCGCTCACCCGGCTCCGTCTCCAGGAGATCGTCGGCAATGAGGTCGTTGATTGTCGTCCAGCGGCACGTGCCCGCGCCGAGGAAGCGCTGCACCGGCATTTCGCCGCCGGCGTCGGCGACGGCAGCGACTGCGATTCCCGCGGGCGTCGTATCGGCGGGGGCGATTTTGCGTGGCTCGAAGTCGGCGAGCTTTGCATCAAAGGCGTCGTTGCCCGACAACACCAGTTGGGAGATCTCCTTCCAGCGGCGCTTGTGGTCGCCGTGCACGAAGTCCGTGCTGTCGGCGTAGCGCTCGTTGATCTCGCGCTGCAGCAGACCGATGTGGGTCCAGATGCGGTGGCTGGTCGGGCAGAGGCGGCGGGCCCTTTCCAGCCACGCAGCGGCCGAGTCGAGCTCGCCGCGGCTGAAACAGAGGCGGCCGAGGTGGTAGTGAAACTTCGGGTTGGAGCGGTCAAGGCGGACGGCGTGCTGGAGCAGCGTTGCCGCCTGTTCCGGCGCTGTGGCCCGGTCGACGGCGATGCGGAACGCGCACTCCGCCAGAGCGCTCGACTCCGCCGGCGACAGCGGCCGCTGGCCATGCAGAGTCTCGAGCTCGTGCAGGCGCCGCTGCAGGCGCGACGCCAAGCGGACCACGTCAGGCATTCGCCGCTCCGGCCACCGGCACGAGCGAACTCGCCGGCATGATCTTGATCCCCTGCTCCTCCTCGACCGCCACCCACATGCCGGAGCGCGACACCGAGAGATTGCCCGTGGCGTGGTGGAAAACCATGCGGCCTTTGTGCAGCAGGCTGCACGACTGATCGGGATTGCGGAACACGCAGTAGTCGCCGCGGGCATCGAGCGATAGCGGCACGGCATTGGGCCAGGCGTGGAAGACGACGCGCGGCTTCAGATCGCGGCCGATGAAGACCCCTTTCCCTTCCTTGGCCACGGCGACGATGCAGTCGACGCCGTTGCGGGCGGCGGAGAATGTCCCCATCGGCACCGACAGAAGCCGCCGCGTCGTCGTGGAGTAGCTGTAAACGTTCGTCTCTCCGACGGCGACGACGGCGCCGGCGAAGGCCTTCAGCACGCGCAGCGTCGGCTCGAGCTGCTCACGCTGAACCGCGGTGCGCTCGCGATAGACGGTAAGGAAGCCGTCGAGACCGGCTACGAAGAGGAGGCCGTCGCTCGAAGCGAGGGCCTGGACGCCGCCGGCGTGTGTGAGCTCCGGCTGCGGCGAGTCGTCGTCGCCAAGCCGGTAGATCTCGCCCGACCACAGGCCGAGGAGGAGATCGTCGCCGCAATGCGTGAGGTCGCCGGGGATGCGAAAGCCGTTCGCTGGCGGAAGCGTCCAACTGCGCCGGCGGCCGTCGATGCCGAGCCAATCGATCTCCGCGCCCCAACCGCAGACGAGGAGTCCGTTGTCGAAGGGGCGCTTGAAGCGGATGCGCGGAGGAAGGGAGAGCTCGCCGCGCGGTTTGCCCTCGGCGTCGTAGAGGCGCGCGGTATCGGCGCCGATCACGGCCAGCGTGCCGGCGTCGTCGAGGAACATCGGCTCGCCGCGCGAGGGGATCAGCGACTGCTTCTGCGGCGCGGCCGTCGCGGCGATGGCGCGCGGCGGCCTCACCGGGAATGGCTCGCTGAAGATGGCCGTACAGCCCTCCGAGGTGGCGACGATGCGCGTGCCGTCGACCGGCGTCTCGAGGAAGAGGTCGGTGAAGGTCGCCACGCCGCCGCTGCTGCGGACCGACGTCGTCCCCTGCAGCGTGTTCTTCTCCGAGATCAGCGTGACGGTCTCGTCCTCGTCGACGAGCGCGCCGTCGCACTCGATCAGCACGCGGATCTCCGGCAGGGTCTCGCCGGCCGTGGCCTCGGCGATGCGCGTCTGCAGGCGGAGTTTGTGCGTCCGCCCGATCTGCCGCCAGTCGAGCGTCTTGATCAGACTGTCGAACCAGCGCTCTTCGAACGTCCTCAGACCCTGGATCAACCGAAACGCTTTCGGCAGCGCGATCTCCGGCGACATCAGCAGCGGAAGCGTTCGCTGGCGCTCGCCGACCGGGTCGCGCTGAAAGGCTTGGATCGCCTCGTATTTGCAGAATTGCCGGTCGAAGTAGTCGGCGGAAATCACTAGTATGGCCGTCCGGCTGCCGAGCAGGCTGTCGGTGATCTTCTCCATCCAGCCGGTGGCGAGCTCGATGCTGTCGCGGTCGAAGAAAAGCTTTGGGATTCGCCCGTCGGCCGTGCGGCATCCCTTCAGCGGACCGATCAGGTGCTTCATGACCCACTCGGTCTGGTTGGTCGAGTAGCTGATGAACGCGTCCCACTCGTACTGCTCTTCGGCCATTGCTCACCTCGCGATTTGGCCCAGCAGTTCCATGACCGTTTTTTCGAGCTTCGCCAGACTCTCTTTTCCGTCCTTCGTGCGCAGCTCATTCTTGACGCGCATGCATTCGAAGGCGATCGCCGTCAGCTCGTTGCGCAGCGACACGACGTCGCTGTAGCTCGGCCTCCGGCCGTTTTCGAAGGGCGCCATCGCTTTGTGGAAGCGCTCAAAGAGCGACCTGGTCTTTTCGGCGTCGCCGAGGTCGACGAAGATCTGCTCGATCTCCTCGGCCAGGGTCTGGGCCGCCTTCCGCGCCTCGGCGGGCAGCTCGCTTTTCTTAGCGTACGCCTTCACCTCCTGCTGGATCGTGCTGATCGACTGGCGGAGTACAGCGGCGGGCGTCCCCTGCTTCGACGCTTTATCAATCAGGTCGCGGATGCGCTGCCGGTAGTGCGACAGCTGCTCGGCGATGACCACTTCGGGCTCGATCTTCTCGAGCTGCGCCCAGTTCCGCTCCACCGTCGCCTTGAATGCGTCGAAGAGCTCCAGGACCCTTTTCAACGATGCTTTCTTGCGCGCCGGCGCGATCTTGCCGCGCAGTGCGCGCATCCGCTTCTGGAGATCGCGGAAGTGCTCGGTGGAGCGGATGCCTTCCCGCGCGTCCTCGATGATCGAACGGAACTCGCCGTCGAGCGGTGCGAAGTGCGCCTCGACCTCGCGCTGCTCCTTCTCCATTTCGGCGCGCGCGTCGGCGAGGGCGAGGGCCAGGCCCGCCAGCAAGGTGCGAAGCTCCTCCGCCCCGTCGATCTCTTTGTCGGTCGCGCCGATGTCGGCGTGATGCCGCGCCTCTTTCACCAGCGACTCGTGGCGATCGAGGTCGAGGCCTTCCCCTTCCATGATGTCGTGGATCAGCCATATGTAGATGGCCTGCGCCTGCAGGTAATGGAGGTACGGGAAGTGCGGCGCGAGCTCCAGACCGCGGTTCAGCACCTGCTGCGCGCGGTCGTCGGCCTCGTCGAGCAAGCGCTTGGCGAGATTGAGCTCCTCGCGCACGAGGAGGAAATGCAGCTTGTCGACGAGCGCGAACGGCCCGGCCGGCACGACCTCGGATGGCATGCGCCCGCGCGAGAGCAACCCGCCGCCCAGCGCTTCGAGATAGTTGTAGAAGACGCCCCAGATCGGCATGGCGCCGAGCTGCGGCCGGATCTGCTCCATCGCTTTGCGTGCTTTCCGCCACTGCCGCTCGCGGTAGTGCTGCCGCGCCGGCTCGACGGCGGCCTCGAATTGCCGGACAAGAATCTCCGCCTCCATGCCGTCGAGCAAATCCTTGTCGTTTCCGTGGCAGTACTCAGCCGCGCGCCGCGCGCCGACGAGCGCCTCGGACAGCCGGTTCGCCACGATGAGCAGATGGACGCGGAAACAGTGGTAGATGCCGACGCCCGGATCGAGGTCGAGCAACTCGTCGAGCCGGGCGATGGCGCCGCGGATGTCGCCGCGCAGCGCTCGATCGGCCACGGCGTCGATGACACCTGCGCTCATCTTCTCGCGGATGGAGACGCGCAGCTGGCGCAGCCGCGACTCCAGGCCGGGGTGCGGCGCGCGGATGAGCGGCGCGACCGTGCGCAGCGCCGTCTCCGGCTGGTCGAGGGCGCACTGGCAGTAGCCGGTGAGGAACGTCGCCTCGGCGTGGCCGGGACTCTTACGCAGGAACTCGCCGAGGAGCGCCAGCGCTTCTTCGTACTTCTCTTCTCGGATGAGCGAGCGGGCTTGGTCGAGGTGGTCGGCGATCGTCAGCTCGCCGATCTCCCGCAGCCCGGTACCGACGCCGACCATGTCGACGGCGATACGGGTGTTGTCCGTTTCCCGCTCCTGTTTCTGCGCCGCGCGCTTGATGCGGTCGGCCATGCCGTTGTCGGCATATTTGTCATACACCGGCCCGGCCGGCTTGAGGTCGGGGATCTTCGGCGGGGGCGGTGTTGCGCCCGGTTTGACGAGAGATCCGACATTGGGGTCGAGCGTCCATGAGGGCATGTTCGTCTCGTTTCGCTATTCGGCGTCGATCACATCGGGTTGATGAACTTTGCCGACGAGGTGCTCGGCCAACTGCCGACAGAGGAGGTATTCGCGCTCGTGGTTGATCTCCGTGAGCGCGGGCAGTGCCGCGGCCATGCTGACCTGGCGCATCATCTCCTCGAAGTTTTCTTCCTTCTTGAGCGGCTCGAGTACTTCGAGCCTCTCCAGCAGTGCGCGTCTGTCGATCAAAACAGGCATCGTCATCCTCCCGCGGCCGCCGGCTCGTCGGGGAGGAGCACTTCGCCGGCGGTGCGCATCAGTTGCTGCTCGATGGTGCCGAGGTCGTTCACGGTTTTCTGCAGGGCGTCGCGCGAGCCGGTGAGGTTCCCGAGCAGCGTCTCGATCTCCTTCTGCTGCTCGGTCTCGGCGGTCTCGCGGAAGATGCGGCGGATGCGCTCCTCGACGAGCTGGCACGAGGCGGCGAGCTCGTGAACCGAGGGCCCGGCCGCACTCTCATCCGCCGGCACGACGGTGTCGCCGAGCTTGCGGAAGCGCTCGAAGCGGTTGAGGTGCTCGTGCAGCTCCTTGCGCAGTTCGATGCGCACGGTCGGGTCGGCGAGGTATCCCTTCACCAGCGCCAGATACGTCGAGACTTTGTTCTTTTCCTGCTCGGCTAGGCGGTCCTCGCATTGGAGGAGGTAGACGACTTCAGGCAGCGTCACGCCGGCCTCCACCGCCTTCCGCAGCGTCTCCACGCCCTGCCGGCGCTGCTTCTCGTCGCGCGGGCAGAAGTAGTCGAGCAGGCCGGCGATGAGATCGGCGTCGCCGTCATTCGGCATCTGCTTGCGCACCTGCTCGAGCAACGTGTCGAAGCGCTCGCGCTCCCTCGCCGGCACACCTTTGAGCTTCGGCAGCTGCAGCCAGCGGAACAATACGCTGACGACGCGCCAGAGCGCCACCGGCGGCAGCAGCGCTCCCTCCTCCGATTCGGGGCCCGCGCCCGCGGAGACGGCGGCCTCCAACTCGGCGACGATGCCGGCGAGCGGTTCTTCGATGTCCGGCTGCTCCTCGGCTAGCCAGCGGCAGAGGAGGAGGCCGAGGCGGGCGAGAAGCGTGGGCGCCCCGGCGCTCTTCGCTTTTTCAAAGACGTTTTCGAAGCGCTGTTTGGCCTGGGCGTTGTTTTTCTCGAAGAGCGCGCCGATGGCCAGCACGAGCTCGAGGTCGCTGAGGTGGCCGGGGAGGCGGTCGAGATGGACGCCGAGCTTGCGCACCTTATCGAAGCAGGCGAGGGCGCGGTCGTACTCCTTGCGCACCAGGTTTTGCCGCCCAAGCTCGAGGAAGACGATGCCGGCCAAGCTCTTGCCCTGCAGCACGCCGCCGAGAACGTCGCTGCTGGCATACCAGCGCCGCTCCGCTTCCTCCCACTGCTCGCTTTTCACCTTCAGCCAGAGGTCGAGATAGAGGACATCGGTCGACTCGTCGCCGCTGGCGATCGACTCTCCGAGCACCGCCAGCGCATCGCTGTGGCGGCCGATGCGGGCGCGCACGTAGGAGAGGAGGAAGCGCGCCTGCCGCAGGTCGGCGGTGCGCAGCCCGGCGCTCACGGCCGCGTTGAGCAGGAGCTCCGCGTCGCCGAGCGCGCTGTCGCTGCCGCCGGCCAGCAGTTGCACGGCATCGCGCAACGGCCGGCTGCGGCGGCGCGGCTGGATGACGAAGAACCAGAGCGGCATCAGCGCGCTGGCGAGACCGAGGACGGCGAAGAGCCAGATCGCCCACGGCGGCAGCTTCGTCTCGGGCGGGGTGCCGGCGCGCGTGTCCGCGGCGGTAGACGTTGCCGTGTTGGCGGGAGCGGCGGAAGCTGTCGACGCCGTCGACGTCATTGCCGCCGGCGGCGCGGCGCTGCGCGCTGCGAAGGCCTGATAGCCAAGGAGCCGCAGCAGCGTCATCGTTTCAATGGCCCGTCCGGAGCCGTTGTCGACGAGGACGATCCTCTGGTCCTTTGGCAGCTTGTAGAGCTCATCGAGGTTGGGCTGATCGACGTTCACTGTCTGCTCGCCGTTCGCCGCGGCGACGATGAAGTGTCCTGCGTCGTCATCGCGCAGGAACCGCGAGGCCTCCTCCGGTTTCAGCGGCGGCTCGGCGGCGCGGACCGCCGCGGCGAAGACAAAGATGCAGAGCGCGAGTCGGATGCTCTTCACGTGGCGCCTCCCGCCGGGCCCAATCGCCGCTCCAGATCCGCGATGCGGGTGCCGATGCGATGGATGTCGAAGTCGGAGATCGTCCTGCTGGCGCGCACCTTCTGCAGGCCGAGCTTCGACGCCAGGAGCGACTCGCGTGCCTGCGGCATGGCCGAGATTCCCATCAAGGCCTCGGCGTAGTCGAGGCTGAGATCGAACTTCCACCAGAGATGCGTGCCGGCGTTGTCGCGCAGTCGCGGAAAGATGAAGTTCGTCGCCTCGCGGTAGCGCGAGCGCGCCAGGAGAAATCGGCTGACCACCGACTCGAACCGTGACTGAACGTCTTTCGGCAACGCGCCGAAGTCGCGCCACAGCATCGCCTCCAGCCGTTCGATCAGATCGAGATGCTTCATGCGCTCCTCGCCGGACGCGGGCGGCGTGTCCATCAAGCGGCTGAAGAGAGTGAGCTGCAGCGCGTGCGCGCCGGTCTGGTCGGGCTCCAGCGAGATGGCGCGTTCGACATATTCCAGCGCTTCGAGCACGCGATGCTGCTCCGCGGCCAAGAGCGCCGCCTCGAGCAGGAGCTCGTGCGACGGCTGATGGCTGAGAATGTCGGAGAGGAGCGCGAGCGCCTCCTCCCTCAGGCCTCTTCCGCGCAGCGACTCCACCGCGTCGAACGGCTCGCTGCTCCGCGCCCAGTTCGCCAGCCGGCTGGCCAGGTCGCGCGGATCGACGCGCAGCCGTTCCGCGGCGCTCGAGGCGATTAGGCTGAAGGCCTGCGCCCGCGCCGCCTGCACGGCTTCGATCTTCGTCCGCCACGACGGCAGCGCGCTCTCCAGCGCCTCGGCCGCGTAGAGCGTACGGTTCGCCGCGCGCAGCAGCGCCTCTTCGGCGCTCAGCTCCGGCAGGCGATAGAAAACGCCGAGGAGCATGACGCCGAGTGCGTAGAGGTCATCCGCATCCTCGGAGGGCACACTCATCGAGCGCAGGCGCTCCGGCGAGAGGTAGCGCGCCCGCGCCGGATGCGCAAATACCGCCGCGGCGTCGACCGGGTGGTGGAACGGCGCCGGCAACAGCACCGCATCGCTGTCCTCAGGCAGGACGATATCCGCCGGCGTCGGCAACGCCGCCGCCGCAGTGCCTCCCCACCATTGCGGCAGCGCCTCCGCCACGCGGGCCAGGAGCTGGAGCTGCTCGCCGACAGTCCCTTCGCGCAGCAGCTCGGCCAGCGTCCGCCCCTCGGCTCGGGCGTAGCGGATGAAGACGAACGACAGGTCGACTTCGAGCGAGTGACGCACTTCCACGATCGTGGCTAGGCCGCGCTTCGGCGGCTTGCCGATCCACTGCGCGGCGCTGCTGACCACCGCCGTCGACGCTTCCTCCAGCGGTACGACGCGGTAATACTCCGCGCGCCGTCGGGAGCGGTAGATCGAGCCCCAGAGGCTCGGCGCCACGAGCGAGATCGCGTCGGCGCCGTCGCCCGTCTGGATGACGATCGACTCAGGACGCGTGGCGGGCATCGGAGTACGCGTCCTCGAGGTCGTCGTTCAGATCGGTCAGCTCGTCCGGCGACAGCCCCTGATTCACGCCCGCCACCAAGGCGTTGTACGCGCTCACCAGAGGCTCGTCGGTCTTTTTCAGCAACTGCCGGCGCGTCCGGCGCAGAAGGCTCTTGTAGGCCTCGTTGACTTCGACCGTGAGCTCGGCGAGCAGGCCGGCCGGCAGCC
>DATDFB010000267.1:0-2785 GCA_036522835.1 Thermoanaerobaculia bacterium
TCCTGTCGGCGACGGCATCGATCCCATCGGCGACGGCATCGATCCCATCGGCGACGGGGCCGCCATGATACGGCTCGGCCTGGACACCTTCTTGCGGGAAGTTGTGCTAATAACCTAACAACCAAGAACTAAGAACCAAGAACCAAGAACCAAGAACCATGCGCAAGCAAGACCTGCAGCGCCTCGACGACTTCCTCTGGGAGATCCCGCGCACGTACCGCGAGGACATGCGCGTGCCCGGACGCGTCTACACGACCGAGCGGATGCTCGAGCAAATCGTTGGCGACCGCTCGCTCGAGCAGCTCGTCAACGTCACCACGCTGCCGGGCATCCAAAAGTACGCCATCGCCATGCCGGACGTGCACGAGGGCTACGGCTTCCCGATCGGCGGCGTGGCTGCCGTCGACGCGGACGATGGCGTGATCTCCCCCGGCGGCATCGGTTACGACATCAACTGCGGCGTGCGGATGCTGCGCACGCGGAAGACGCTCCCCGAGGTGAAGCCGGAGCTGAGGAAGATCGCGCACTCGATCGCGCGCGAGATTCCCTCGGGTGTCGGCCGCGGCGGTCCGCTGAAGTTGAAGGGGAGCGATCTCGATCGCATCCTCGCCGACGGCGCGAAGCGCGCCGTGGAGCTCGGCTACGGCGAGGCCGCGGACCTCGACCGCATCGAGTCCGGCGGCCGCATCGCCGGCGCCGACCCCGACAAGGTTTCCTCGGACGCGAAGCAGCGCGGGCACGACCAGCTCGGGACCATCGGCAGCGGCAACCACTTCGTCGAGATCGACGTCGTCGACACGGTGTACGACGACGGCGAAGCCGCGCGCCTCGGCATTGCCCACAACGCGATCGTCGTGCAGATCCATACCGGCTCCCGCGGCCTCGGGCACCAGGTCGCCACCGACTCGATCCGCCGCATGATGGGCGCGATGCCGCGCTACGGCATCCACCTGCCCGACCGCGAGCTCGCCTGCGCGCCGCTCCAGTCGCCGGAAGGGGAGAGCTATCTCGCGGCCATGGCCGCGGCGGCGAATTTCGCCTTCGCGAACCGGCAGATCATCACCGCCGGAATCCGCCGCGCCTGGCCGGAGCAGATCGACATCGTCTACGACGTCGCTCACAACATCGCCAAAGTCGAAGAGCACGACGGCCGGCGCCTCGTCGTCCACCGCAAAGGCGCCACGCGCGCGTTTCCGGGGCAGCCGGTGCTGATCCCCGGCAGCATGGGGACGGCGTCGTATCTCCTCGCCGGACTGCCCGGCGCCATGGAGCAGAGCTTCGGCTCGTCGTGTCACGGCGCGGGGCGGCTCATGTCGCGCACACAGGCGAAGAAGCAGATCGACGGCCACGAGCTGCGCCAGCGGCTGGAGCGGATGGGCATCGTGGCCGAGGCAGCGTCGACGAAGGGACTGGTCGAGGAGGCGCCGGAGGCGTACAAGGACGTCGACGCGGTCGTCGGCGTCGTCGCGCAGGCGGGGATCGCCAAGAAAATCGCGCGGCTCGTGCCGGTCGCGGTCATCAAAGGCTGACGATGCACGCCCTCCGTATCGCGCTGTGTCTCTTTCTCGCCGCGCCGGCGATGTTCGCCGCCCGTCGCCGGGCCATGCTGCCGCCGTCGCTGGGGATCGGCGAGGTGCGGCGGGTCTTCGTCGTCGTGCTCGAGAACGAAAACGCCGAGCAGGCGTTCCTGCAGCCGACGCTGGCGTCGTTCGCCGCGCGCGGCGCGCGGCTCGAGAACTACTTCGCCATCACGCACGACTCCCAGCCGAACTACATCGCCCTCACCGCCGGCGGCACGTTCGCGGTGACGAACGATCCGGTGAGGCTCGACGTCCCGCACCTCGGCGATCTCCTCGAGGCGCGCGGCCTGAGCTGGAAGACGTACGCCGAAGGATATCCGGGGGGATGTTTCCTCGGCACGGCGACGGGGCTGTACGTGCGGCGCCACGTGCCGTTCCTCTCGTTCGCGGACGTGCAATCCGATCCCGCGCGCTGCGCGCGCGTCGTGCCGGCCGAGCAGCTCGACGCCGATGTTCGGAACGGCGATCTTCCGAGCTTTGCGCTCTACATCCCCGACCTCAACAACGACGGCCACAACACCTCGGTCGCCTTCGCCGACGCCTGGCTGCGGTCGCGCTTCGAGCCGCTGCTCGCCGATCCGAATTTCAGCGACGGGCTGCTGCTCATCGTCACGTTCGACGAGGGGAAGGTGCCGAGCTCCAACCGCGTCTACTGCGCGTTTCTCGGCGCGGGCGTGCGTCCGGGCAGCGTCTCGTTCGCGCGCTACGACCACTACAGTCTCTTGCGCACGATCGAGCAGATCTTCCGCACCGGCAGCCTGCACCGCCTCGACGAGTCGGCTCCGGTCATCTCCGACATCTGGCGGCACTAGACGGTTGCCAGCAACGCGCGCAAGTCCTCCGGCAGCGGGGACTCGAACGTCATCGCCGCGCCGCTCTTCGGATGTGGAATGGCGATGCGCGCGGCGTGCAGCGCCTGGCGGTGCAGCGAGGCGATGGCCTTCTGCACGCGCTTGTCCGGAATCCCGCGCCACTGCGGGCCGGAGTAGACCGGATCGCCGACGATCGGATGGCCGAGGTGCTTCATATGCACGCGGATCTGATGCGTGCGGCCGGTGCGGAGGCGGCAGCGCACGAGCGCGACGTAGCGGTGCGGCTCGACGACTTCGTACTCGGTGACGGCGGCGCGGCCGCCGGCGACGACGGCCATGCGCTTGCGCTCGCGCGGATCGCGCCCGATCGGCGCGTCGACGGTGCCGCGCGCC
>DATDFB010000268.1:0-2904 GCA_036522835.1 Thermoanaerobaculia bacterium
GACTGCCGCGCCGAGCGCGGCGCCGTCATCCACGAGCCGACGCAGCGCCGCCTCGCCTACGCCGAGCTCACCACCGCCGCCGCGAAGCTCGACGTGCCGAAAGAACCGAAGCTGAAGAGCACCTTCACGCTCGTCGGCCAGCCGGCGCGGCGCATCGACGGCCCCGACATCGTCACCGGAAAGGCGCGCTACGGCCTCGACGTCAACGTCCCCGGCATGCGCTACGCGACGATCGTCCGCCCGCCGGCGCTCGGCGGCAGCGTCAAATCGTTCGATGCCACGGAGGCGAAGAAGGTGAGAGGCGTCGTCGACGTCGTGCGCGTCAGCGCCGGCGTCGCCATCGTCGCCGAGCGCACGTGGGCGGCGCTCAAGGCGCGCGATCGGCTGAAGGTCGAATTCGACAGCGGTCCGCACGCCGAGTTCAGCTCCGCCATTCACGAGCAGCGCCTCGCCGACGCGGCCAAGCAGCCGGGCTATCTGATGCGCCAGGACGGCACGGCGACGTCACCCGCGCGCACGCTCGAAGCGACGTACCACTACCCGTTCTACGCGCACGCGCCGGTGGAGACGATGAATTGCACCGCCGACGTGCGCGGCGACCGCGCCGAGCTCTGGGTGCCGACGCAGGCGCCGAACACGGTGCAAAAAGAAGTGGCCCGCCTCCTCGGCATCGCGCCCGAGCGCGTCACCGTCCACGTCACGCTCCTGGGAGGCGGCTTCGGGCGGCGGCTCGGCTGGGACTACGCGCTCGAGGCGGCGGAGATCTCGAAGGCCGTGAAGGCGCCGGTGCAGCTCCTCTGGACGCGCGGCGACGACATGAAGCACGGCTACTTCCAGGCCGCGTCGCGGCACGAGCTGAGCGGCGGCTTCGACGGCGACGGAAAGCTCGTCGCCTGGACGCACAAGAAAGTCTCGTCGCTGCACAACGCCCGCGGCACGCCGGCGCAGGCGGAGCTCGACGATCCGAATTACTACCGCGACGGCGCGGCCTGGGGCGTCTACGACATTCCGTACAACATCGCCGCGATCGAGACGCGCTACGTGCGCGTGCCGACGCACGTGCCGATCGGGCCGTGGCGCGCGGTGTTCTCGCCGTCGTCGACGTTCGCGCGCGAGTGCTTCCTCGACGAGCTCGCCCACGCCGCCGGCGCCGATCCGCTCGACTTCCGATTGAAGCTCCTGCAAGGACCCGATGTCCTCGCCCTCGACGATCTGAAGATCGAGCGCCCGCGCCTCCGCGCCGCGCTCGAGCTGCTGCGCGCGAAGTCGAACTGGGGCGCGCCGCTCCCCGCCGGCCGCGGCCGCGGCGTGGCCTGCAACGTCTACGACGGCGTGACGCACGTCGCGTACGCCGCCGAAGTCGCCGTCGCCGAGGGGCGCGTGAAAGTCGAGCGAGTCGTCGGCGTCATCGACTGCGGCCTGATCGTCAACCCCCTCGGCGTGGTCGCGCAGGCGGAGAGCGGCATCGTGTGGGGACTGTCGTCGGCGCTCAAGGACGCCATCACGTTCGCCGGCGGCGCCGTCGAGCAGAGCACCTACCTCGACTTCGACGTCCTGCGCATCGACGAGACGCCGAAGATCGAGATTCATCTCGTGCCGAGCCACGGCGACGCGCCGTTCGGCATCGGCGAGCCGACCGTGCCGCCGATCGTCCCCGCCGTCGCGAACGCGATCTTCGCCGCGACCGGGAAGCGCGTCCGCCGCCTGCCGATCCGCGGCGTTTAGCCGCGGGGCGCCCCTCATCCGCCGCTTCGCGGCACCTTCTCCCCGCAAGCGGGGCGAAGGATCTTTGAGGGCCCTCGCCCCGCGCCAGCGGGTGAGGGGTAAGATGAAGTCCACCACCGGCCAGTCATCGAAAGGAGAGCGCAGATGCGCGTTCGATCGAGGGTTCTCTTCGTTTCGGTCCTTCTCCTGGTTCTCGTCAACGTCCCGATGTTCGCCCAGTGCGGCGTGGAGCGGTGGTCGATCAAGATCGGCACGGACTCCGGCGCCGCGTCGATCAATCTCAGCACCTACGTCTCGTCCACCATCTACAACTTCCATCAGTCCGCGAGACCCTCTTCGATCCCCACGAACAGCCGCGTGGCCCCGCGCGAGACGACGCAGTATCAGCTCGGCGGAACGCTCACCAAGTACGTGAAGGAGTCGGACAAGGACTATCACCTCGTCATCCAGGACGGCGCCGGCCGCACCATGATCGTCGAGATCCCCGACCCGAATTGCGTCTCGGGCGGCGCCTTCGCCTCCGGCATCTCCCGCGCCCGCTCGCAGTTTGACGCGCGCTTCACGGCTACGACGACGATGAAGACCACCAGCACGCCCGTCACCGTGCGCGGCGTCGGGTTCTGGGACTACCTGCATGGACAGACCGGCGTCGCGCCGAACGGCATCGAGATCCACTCGGTGCTGAACATCACCTTCGGTACGAGCGCGCTGGCGGCCGGCGTCGCTCTATCGTCCGTGAATGACGATGGAGAGATCGCCGACGCGGTGCCCGAGGGCTTCGTGCGCGACGACGACGGCGGTCTCGTGCAGATCTACCGCGGCGGCGACGCGGTTCCGGACAGCGTGCTGCATCACGGCGGCGACGTGGTGAAGGATCCGTCCATCCACGTGGTCTGGATCGGCCGCCGGCCGCAGATGCGCGCCGATCTGGAGATGGCGCGCGGCTTCAGCTCGTGGGAGCGCCTTTCGATGCTCGACCGCTACGGCGTGCGCGCCACCGGCCTGCGCGTCACCGGCACGCAGCTCCCCTCGATCGGAATGAAGGCGAACGATCTCGACATCCAGCGCGCCCTCTCCAAAGCCGTCGACGAGGGGCGGCTGCAGCACGTCGACGCCGATACGATCTACGTGGTGATGATGGAGCCCGGCGTGGAGTTGTCGATCGGGACGACGACCGAC
>DATDFB010000269.1:0-16468 GCA_036522835.1 Thermoanaerobaculia bacterium
GCTCTCGAACTTCGTGGCGCGCTATGCGCTGGGCGACGACTACCACGACGTGCTCGACCGCATTCTTCGCAAGTTCGAGGCGGCGATCGGCGACCGCGCCAAGACGTGGCGCTACGTCGACACCGGGCCTTTGTCCGACCGCGCCGCCGCCACCCAAGCCGGCCTCGGATGGATCGCCAAGAACAGCATGCTGATCAACGAGCAGCTCGGCTCGTACACGTTCATCGGAACGTTGTTGACGTCGCTCGAAAACGACATCGCGCCGGCGGCCGTCGCCGACCGCTGCGGCACCTGCACCCGCTGCCTCGAGGCCTGCCCGACGCACGCGATCCTCCCGAACCGCACCGTCGCCTCGGAGCACTGCATCAGCTACGCGACGATCGAGCACCGCGGTCCCCTCCCCCCCACCCTCCCCCTCGCCGGCAACGCCTTCGGCTGCGACATCTGCCAGGAGGTCTGCCCCTGGAACGGCGAGCCCGCCGCCGCCCACCCAGCCTTCGCGCCGCGCGAATCGTACCGGGCCACGCCGGTGTCCGATCTGCTTCGGTACGAGCAGGCGAACTTCTCGGAGATCTTCCGCAAGAGCGCGGTCAAGCGCGCGAAGCTGGAGGGGATGAAGAGGAATGTGGCGGCGTTGACAGAAGGAGATAGCCGAGGGATTCTGTGAGCGTGAAGAAAAAGGAAGTGGAGAACGAAATCGAGAAATGGACGACTCCGGAGCCGGGCGGTCCGCAGGATTGGGAGTGGGTGGAACGGAACGGGGCGAGGATCAAACCGGCGAAAGGACGCCTTTGCGACGTTGTTCGTCCGCCGGACCTTCCTAAGATGTCGGAAGAGGAATTCCAAGAATTGATGACATGGCTCCGCGGCGACAATCGGTGAATACGTACGTCGATTCGTCCGTGATTCTGCGATTCATATTCGCTGAACCGCGCCCGCTCGCTGAGTGGTCTCTGATTACGCGTGGCGTTTCCAGCTCGCTTCTCCATGTCGAGTGCCGCCGTGCGATCGATCGCGAACGACATGTAACACGCGATGCCAAGGCTGTCGCACGCTACCGCAATCTCCTACTCAACCTCGTCGAGAATCTCGAGATCCTCAGCGTCACAGATGACGTCGTCGCAGTTGCGTCGCAGGCTTTGCCCTTCGTGATTCGCTCTCTCGACGCAATTCACCTCGCCACCGCAATCGACTGGAGACGCCGCAATGACCAGGCGGCGTTGAGCAGTGGACAATAGTTCTTGGTTCTTAGTTCTTGGTTCGGCGAATTAGCCGACGCAAAACCAAGAACCAAGAACCAAGAACCAAGAACTAAGAACCAACTAATTGCTCGGCAAATTGAACGTTCGTCCGATCAGCGACGGATCGATCGAGCGGTCGAGGTACTCCCACACCGCCAGCGCGTCGGGGTGATCGGCGATCGAGGGGGCGGCGCGGCGGGTGGCGGGGTCGTTGATCGTCAGGCGTGCGCGGCGGTACCAGTGCATCGCCTCCTCGGGATTGTGGCGGAGCTCCTCGCGGACGCCTTGGATCAATAGATACTGCTCCGCGGGCACGCCGGCGCTCTCGACGATGCGGAACGACGGCGCGAGCTGGCGGGCGCGGGCGCGGATGATCTTCAGCTTCAGCGCCAGCGACTGCGTGTCGAGAATCGCTTGGCCGCCTTCGCAGAGATGCCCGATGGCCAGGCGCATCAGCTCCGCTTTCTCGGCGATGGCCAGGCCGGCGCGGTACGTCGTCGGGTCGAGCGACTTGATCGCGCACCAGGCCACCTGCGCCGTCACCTCGACGTTCAGGAAGGTCAGCGTGGCTTGTTTTCCGGCCGCGGCGGCGCTGCCGGTGGCGATGCGCGCGCCGCGCACGGAGAGGTTCTCGATCGTCACGCGCGCGCCGCCGAACGTTCCGGCGAGCGGCTGCTGCATCGCGAAGCGGTCGCTCCCGCGCAGCTCCTCGATGCGCGTCGTCCGCTTCGCTTTCTGGAGCTGCTCGAGCACTCCCTGCATCACCTCGGGCGCGCCGTACGTGCGCACGCCGGAGACGAAGCGGCTCGGCGAGATCGGATCGATCTGCGTCCAGACCACGACCGCCTCGAGCTGCAGCGGCGCCGGCCGGCCCTCGAGCGGCAGGCGCAGTAGCGACTTCTGCCCCATCTGCAGCGAATGCCCGTGCGTGAAGCGCGCCCCCTTCGCGGAGATGTCGCACACCGACACCGCCGCCCCGTCGAAGTGCGCCGGCAACGGCGGTTGCAGCAGATAGCGCTCTGCCGTGCGAAGAGTGCGTGCGGCGGCTTCGTGCATGGAGCTGACCCGGAAACCCGAAAAGTTATAGTACGACGCCGGAGCCGTATGTGAGCGAAATCACGCCCTACGACATCGTCACCTTCGACTGCTACGGCACGCTCATCGATTGGGAGGGCGGCATTGCCCGCGCCTTCCGCGACGCCGGCGTCACCGCCGGCCGCGACGCCGTCCTGCGCGCGTACGCGGAGCACGAGCCGGCCGCGGAGCAGCCGCCGTTCCGTCCGTATCGCGAAGTCCTCGCCGATACCGCGCGCCGCGTCGCGCAGGCGCTGGGCTGGGCGGTCGGCGACACGAGCTTCCTCGCCGAGAGCCTCCCGTCGTGGACGCCGTTTCCCGACACGAACGCCGCGCTCGAGCGCCTCCGCGCCGCCGGCCATCGCCTCGGCATCCTCTCGAACGTCGACGACGATCTCCTTGCCGCGACGCGGCGGCACTTCACCGTCGGCTTCGACCTGATCATCACCGCGCAGCAGGTCCGCTCGTACAAACCGGGCCACGCGCACTTCCTGGCGGCGCGCAAGGCGATCGGCGGCGCGCCGTGGCTGCACGCCGCCGAGAGCAACTTCCACGACATCGTCCCGGCGAATGCCCTCGGCATCGAGAACGTCTGGATCAACCGCCGCCGCGCGCCGATGCTCCCCGGCGGCGCGCCGACCGCCGGCGAGTTTCACGACCTCGCCGCGCTCGCCGGCGCGCTCGCCTGATCGGAAGCCCTCGGCGACTGCCGCCGCGCGCAGCTCTCGTTCGCCTGTGCGACGGGGTGATCAGGGGCGCCGCGGCTATCGCGCAACGGGAACGTTCATCGGACACAGGTGAAACGGCTCGCCCGGTCGGTGAGACGTCCGTCGCGCAGGGCAACACAGTCTACGTAGCGCGTTACGCAGTTTGCGTAGCGCGTTACGCAGTTTGCGTGGCACGTTACGCAGTCTGCGTGACGCGCTACGCAGCCCACGTGACGCGCTACGCAGCCCACGTGATGCGTTACGCAGCCCACGTGATGTGTTACGTAGCCTGCGTGGAGCGTCACGTAGCCTGCGTGGCGCATTACATAGCATGCGTGGGGCGTTACGTAGCCTGCGTAGCGTTGAGTGGAGTTTTCGCTGCACGTCTTGAGTCGACTGAACAGCGGTAGTTGGGCCGACGATCACAGCAAAGCGTTGTCGAACCGTGCACCGCCAAGGATCACATCTTTCATCAACGCACTCGTTAGGTTCGCGGCCGTGAAGTCAGTGCCTGACAGAACCGCACCCGTCAAATTCGCCTTCGTTAAATTCGCGCGGCAAAACACGGCCCTCTGAAGATCAGCACGGCAAAAGTTAGCCGACTCCACGTCCACGCCGCTCAATTCTGCCTCTGCAAGTTTCGCGTCCGCGAATATCGTGCCCCGGATGCAGGCGCTGTTAAGATTCGCCTTCTCTAGATTGGATCGTGAGAAATCAATTCCACCAAGCTGAGCTCCACGAAGGTCAACATCCCCGAGATCCAGGTCCGTGAACCGTAGCTTAATCGTGAAGTCGCGCTGAAGTTTCAAGAACCGCCAGAGTCCCGCCTGGCGCGAACGGGGCGATTCAAGATACCAAGAGATGAAGAACGTCGTCACCTGGTCCGTCGCCATAAAATTGACCAAGTCTTCTCCTCTACCTTCACCAACAATCCTACGTGCAAGAAAGAACTCCTGAATAGTATAATGCGCGAAACGAAAGCTACCGTCAGATTTTCGGTTCAGAAGTGATCGACCTCCAATGTCTAACGCAGTTAATACTCGTACTGAAGGATCGTCTTGAGCTAGATCCTCTAATTCAGTAACGCTCAACGTCCTACTTCTTCGTTTGTTCAAGTAATCGGCTACAGCTTGGCAGACCTTCCAAAGATTCTCTTTTCGAAGGCCGCGGTTAACCTCATCTTTTCTCAGTTTTCGTTCTTCACGGCTGAGCCACCGGTCGATCAGAATGCGGTACACAGCATATTCGCTACCGTTGGTAACACCGGCATCAACGAGATCCTCAACATAAGCCAGGAGCAGGGGTCGCATGCGAAGCGATCTCATGGGCAACACTGCGGAACGCGCGGGTACGCGCCTAGAGCGAACACGTCCACCGCTAACGGCGCTCAATATCTCACCTATACGTCGGGGAAATGCCTTGCGAATATACTGCTCAACTTGCTCGTCAGAAAGTGGAGCCAGATAGACCACATTACACTCGAAGCCGCCGAGTGCGATCTTTCCCGTGTTGCCGACCGATGTGTTAGGGAAGTACTGTGTGCGGCAGGTAATTAGCACCTGGCGGAACGAAACGGCGTGGTCGAGAAGGCGCAGCAGTCGTAGCTCGATATGGCCAGTTGCCAACTCGTCCTCATCCAGAGCGTCGAGCAGCAACACGGCGTGGCGACGGTCTGCAATTGTGTCCATCTTGGCAATCGTATCGCTGCCGAGCTTCAGCAAATGAAAATCGACTTTTGAGGGCCAGAAACGCAAAAGATGTGTAAACGTCAGCATTACGAGAAGCGACGTCTTTCCCATGCCGGCGTCGCCCAAAACGAACACGACGTTTCGACCGTCACGCTCAAGGAATGGGCCGTCCAGAAAGCGGTTCAGCCACTGTCCCACTGGAGTTCTAAACGCACGTCCTGGTTCATCCTCGTGGTAGTCGGCAGGGTTGGTAGGCTGGCAGTCGGGCTCGATATAGCGGCGGCGGAGCAGCTCCGGGTCTACGAATGTGTTCGCGATGTCAGCTATTTCGGCTGCTCGCGCTACGCGAATCCGGTTCCACGATCTACTGAGGCTGCTCACCCAATCTCGTGCGAGTCCGCACCCTGCTGTGGTGCTCATGCCTAGCATTCTACCGCTGCCACAACTTCGCAAATACGCCGCGGCCCAACTGCCTCACAAGCTCACAAAACCGAAGATCCGTTTGCTCGGCGGCGAGCCGCCTCGGCGGCTCGAACTGCACGCGGGCGGCATGTCGCCTGGAGTTCGCTCCCGCCGCCGCGCGTTTGTCGCGGCAGCCGTCGCGCCGCTCCCCGGGGCAGGCTCGGAGGGCGGTTTTTGCAGCTTAGCGTGATCACGTTAGCCCGACCTGAAGTCCGCCCGGAACAAGTTCCCGCGGTGATAGTGCTTTCATCAGCCGCGTCTGACATAATTCTCGAGGAGCCTTGCGAATGTTAGTCGACCGAATAACGGATCGGCCAATCAACATCTTCGTGATCGGCGACTTAGTAATCGATCACGCTGTATTCGTTGTGGCTAAGGCGCGATATCACACTATAGACGACGAGAAGGTGTATGAGGTCCGTCGTCGAGTCAATACTGCAGGAGGCGCCGCGAATGCGGCTCGCATACTTGGCGCACTCAATCGAGGCAATACGTATCTTTGGGGCATCACCGGGAGAAGCATGTGGGGAACTTTTTCCGATGTCCTCGAGGCCAGCGAGGTGCGGGATGTATCTGCGCCCAAGGTAATACTCACTGGTTATCATGACGATACGGTTCGCATGAACACGATCACGCGCGTAATACGAGTGGACGGAGCGAGACATGTTCATCAGGCTCGGTTTGACGATGTCGGCAGTGTCGGGCCAAGTCATCTCGCAGCTCAATCTTTGATGCATCAACTTCACAAAGTGCATCATAAGGATCGGCTTTCCGCAATCATTCTTAGTGATCTCGACATGAGTGCTTTGGATACAACTCTAGTCCAAGAAATAGCGAAGTTTGCACTCGAGAACCGTGTTTCACTGTTCGTCGATCCTAAGCGGAACTACGGCAAGTACGCTCACATCTCAGGCACTGCCATCCTTCCGAATCTTTATGAGTGGTGCGAATTGATCGGGGAACCAGATAACGAGCGAAAGTGGCGCGGCGAAATTCAAACTCACGAAGGCCTCAAACGGTTTGCCTATAGATCATTACAACGGTTCGAATCATTTCGATATCACATTGTCAAATGTGACAAGGATGGCGCAGTTGTGATCGGCCCGGCCCGCGCTGATCCTCATCGCTTCTCAGTCGTCCATCTGCCTGCGTACGAATACAGTTTAGATCGCGCTACTAACAATCAGCTGGGCTCGGGTGATGTGCTTACAGCTGTCACGGCAATGGAGTTTGCCGCTTCTGATGCACACGACACTGACGCTATAATTCGCGCGGTACGGTATGGCAGCTGGATTGTGTCCGTGTACAGACACGCACCATGGGGGCAGATGCCAACTCGTGAAGACGTCGCTGAGATCGATAAACCTATCCCGCAGCCGCTGGACGAGATCGCCGTGTCGGCGGGTGTACGCTATCTGCCAAGTGGAGATATGATCGATTTAGCCGAAGCGCGCACGGAGGTATCGCAGCTGCTATCCGTAAGCGAACGGTATAAAAGCTTGCTCCGGGAACTGCTTAACAAGTTAGAGAGCCATTGGGACATTAAACCGCTGAGGAGTGTCATTCTAACGGCACGCGGTGGCTCCGGCAAATCTGAGATTTGTGCCGCTCTAAAGGAGCGCCTCACTCCGTCGGATATTCGTGTGCTAGTCGCGCCTGACGACCTGGTGAAACTCAACACTGGCGACAAGTTTATCAAGCGAATCGAAACCGAACACTTGAGCGCGGATGGTCGGCCACTCTTGATCGTGATCGACGAGGCGTTTGCTCGCGCTAGAAAGCTCTTACAGCACAAACCCGGTGTGGTCCTGCTCGACGCGCTCCACAGTAGAAACATACGACTGTTGATGATCGACGCCGACTTCGGCGCTTTTCGTGAAAACCTGAGCGAGTCGCAGTTCCTCACGCGTTGCGACCTTATCGAACTGCCACCGATTACCGATCGCCCACGGGATATTCCATACATCTTTCTTGCGGGGTGCT
This sequence comes from Thermoanaerobaculia bacterium, assembly GCA_036522835.1. GTDB lineage: Bacteria > Acidobacteriota > Thermoanaerobaculia > Gp7-AA8 > Gp7-AA8 > DATDFB01. The sequence goes on from DATDFB010000269.1 coordinate 7,156, forward strand.
TAAGGGCGGCGCGGCGCGAAGTCATTCAACAATTCGTGTGTCAGCGTCGTGCGCTTGTGTCGGTGATCGACGCTACACTACAAGGGAGCGCCCTCGATCAGAGCCCAAGGACAATCTTTAATTTGGGTTATCAGTCATTCGAAGCAGCCCTGAGGAGTCGGGAGGTCCCCGTGACCGTTCGTGCTGAGCATCTGCCGGAGCGGTACGGCGTTTTCGCCGGAGATGTCGATCCGGGCCTACTCCAGGTTCGGTATTCGTGATGCACTGCGGGCTTTCAGGCCCACGGCTCGGCGGCGAAGCCGCCTCGGGCGGCTCCGAACTGCACGGTGGGACGTTTTTCGAGATCGTCGCGAGGCGGTCGATGATGGAGAAGCCGAATTCGATTTTGTCGCCAGCGGGTGAACGACTACCAGCGATTGTTCAGGCCAAGTATGCTCATCTTGCTAGCAGTCCCTCGTCGGCGGAAGGCGGCGGCGCTGTCTGCCCGTCATGTCTGACGCTTCACGAACGGCCCGGCCCCAATGCGCCGTAATGCGGAATCGCGGCGCCAGAACAAATTGGGCTGCGGGTATAGAAGGCAAACGTGTTTGGGAAGAGATGGGTTCTCATAGCTACAACGCATTCACCCAATCGTTCGTCAAATGACGTCACGTTCCCGCTCACGAGTCTTGCACAGGGGCCGAGGTCATCAGGCGGCGGTGATCTTGACAGGAGGAAGGGCGATTCTGCACTCATCGCTCGTCGTTCCGGGTGCGCCGGCGAACCGGCTGCAGACGTTGCTCCAGCAGGGCGGTGCATTCGCCGGGGATCACCTTCGCTGAAAGATTGCGCGAAGCCGTGCTCCTCATGATTGCGCGGAAGCGACCCGGCTTCCGAGTTGCCAAAGCGCTCGACGGACTGGTCGAACAGATGCGGGCGAGCCAATCCGCAGGACGCGCCTCGAAAGATCCTCGTCCTTGACCGCGTTCACCAAGACCGCCGGTGAGATTCCCGTATCACGCCGTGAGACAGCCGGATCGCGCGCCTGACACCCCTGCCGAGCACGTCAACACGGTTTGCATGGCCAAATTGTCACAAGGGGACGGGAACATTCTCGCCGCGCTGAACGTATTCTCCCGTTGACGTCTTGGCGGCCAATGGGTGGGACAACAGCGCTGAACAGTGCGACCCTCTCATCCCTGCGGGAGTCGAGCAAAGCTCCTCCTGCCGCGGGCTCCCGGAGTGTGCGCACTCCGGGCAACATCAACCGGACGAGCCGGCGCGTGGCCGTCTCGTCCAGCCGGTGGCCGCCTGCACTCATGCATATGTGCTCGTCGTTCCCTCCGGCCATACAGCTCATGGTCCGAAAGGAGACCGATATGTCTACGAATCCCAAAACTGAAGAGACCCGGCAGGCCGCCGCGGAGATCCCGCAGCCGGCACCTACGTTGCCGCCCGAGACGCTGGTCGATCAGTTGCGCATCATGCGCACCCAGATCGGCGAAGTGACGCCGCTCACGCCCGAGCAGCGCAAGACGCTCCACAACCGCTCGCGGACGAACAACGCGATCGTGCAGGCGTCGATCAACGTCATCGGCGCGACGGAGAAGGTGTCTCAGGCGCTCGGCCAGGCCGCAGACGTGCGGCAGTTGGTCGACGAAGCCAACCGCTGGACCGCGGTGGAAGATGAGCTGCGTGGGATGCTGAGCGGCGTGGCCGGCGCCAACTTGGTGCGCCGCCAGCGCATCGCCCTCATCACCGCGCAGGCCTTCATCATCGGCTCGCAGCTGGCGCGCGATCCGGCCAACGCCGCGCTCGTGCCTCACGTGCAGGAGCTCAAGCGGCTGAAGAGCTTCCCCCGCCGCAAGAAGCCGGTCAAGGCTCCGGCGTCGCCGCCCGCCGCGCCGACGTCCGGAACGGCTTCCGCGCCGGCGGCCGGAACCGCTGCCACGCCGACGCCCGGAACCCCCGGAAACCCGAAGCCGTAGATCGATAGGAGAGACCGGGCGCGCGCAATGCGCGCCCGGTCCATTATCGATCGGCAAACCGCATCAGCGCGCCGACCCTCGGCGAGTTTCACGACCTCGCCCGCGCTCGCCGGCGCGCTCGCCTGATCAGAAGCGCCAGCTCAGCCCGATCGACGTCCTCGGCGATTGGTCGTACGACTCGTGGTTGCCGGCGTAGATGCGCCCGTCGAGCATCAGTCCGAGTTCGTGCGTCAGCATGAAGAGCGTTCCGCCGTTGATCCCCGCCTCGAGATGGTTGCGGTAGCGAAAGCGGCGATCGGCGTCCGGCGCGGCGACGTAGTGCGCGCCGAGGCCGATGTACGGCTTCCAGCGCGTGTCGTTCAGCCAGTGATAGCGCGCCACCAAATCGATCGGCATCGTTCGCAGCCGCTCGCGCGGAACCAGCGTGATCGCGCCGTTGTCCTCGTAGACGTACTCGTAGCTGCGGTGATGCTCCACCGCCACGGACGCCTGCACCGACCAGCGCGGCGCGAACATCCGCTCGTACGAGACGCCGTAGCCGCCCGGCTCATCGATGTCGCTGCGGAAGAGCGAGAGCGTCTGCGTTTGCTGTGCGCACGCCGCGCTGGAAGCGGCTAGGACGACGACGAGAACGACGACACTGCGCATGATCTAGAACCGCCAGCTGAATCCGAGCCCGCCGCGCGTGCTCGGATCATATGTTAGCGCGCTGCCGCCGAGGAGGCGCTTCCCGTCAGCGCGGATGAAGAAGTGGTCCGTCACGCGGAAGGCCACGCCGCCGGCGAGCTCGAAGCGCGTCTGCGTGCCGAGGCCGGGGCCGTCGAAGGTGAAGACGTGATGCACGCCGCCGCCGAGATACGGCTGCACGAAGCTGTCGGGCGCGAAGTGATAGCTCGAGATCAGATCGACCGGCACCACGCGCGCGCGGAACTGCCCGAGCGTCGGCTCCGAAGATCCCGGCGCGATCGACGCGAAGTACACGCCGTACTGGTAATGGCGCGCGATCGAGAGCTCCGTCGAGACGCGCGGCGACGAGAAATGCCGCAGCGCCAGCCCGTAGCCGGTGGTGAACTTCGTCCCCTGCGTCTCGGTCGAGGACGCCGAGGGATCATCGAAGAATGCGAAGACTTCGTTTTTCGTCTGCGCGGCCAGCGGCGCGGCGAGAGAGAACGTCACGACAACGACCAACAGCCGTTTCATGTGAGCCTCCTGTTCGGAGATAGGACGATTCAGGGCGCGCGGAGTTCCCGCGGATCAACCGACGCGCACGCCGCTCTCGTTCGGCTGCGCGTGGCGCCGTGCCCGTTCAGACTTCCCGCAAGAACGCCAGCGTGCGGTCGATGATCTGCCGCGTCCGCTTGTCGTCGGTGACGATGTCGAACGCGTGCTCGCCTTGCGCGTGATTCAGCAGCTCGAGGTTCACGCCGTGCGAGAGCGCCGCGTCGAGGAACCGCGCCAGCGGCTCGTTCACCAGCGGCATGTCGCGGCCGGCGCGGGCGATCAGCATCGGCACGCGCACCTCGGACACGCGCGCGATCGGCTCGCCGTCGAGCACTGCGTAGTAGTCGACGAGCGCGCGGACGTACGGCTTGTCGAAGCCGAGCGCCAGCAGCGGTCCGCCGCCGGAGAAGACCCACAGCACGACATCGTTCGCGTCGCCGCGGAAACGGTCGATCACCGCGCTGACGTCGGCGGTCGACTGCGCGAAGTCGTTTGCCACGTGATAGCGGTGATTGAACGTCACCGCGGTGAAGCCTTCGCCGGCGAGGAGGTGCCCGTAATCGCGAAACAGCGCGATGTTCTTCATCTGCGCGCCGGCGGGGATGGGGCCGCCGTGGATCAGGAACACGGTCGGCGCGGGCGTCGTCGCCGGGAGATAGACGTCGGCAAGAACGTCGCCGACAGGCACGTTCTCGCGGACGGAGGACGCGCCGCTGTTCTTCGGATAGAGCAGCGGCTGCGCCCACCAGTTCATACGCGCTCGAGGATCATGGCCGCGGCTTCGCCGCCGCCGATGCAGATCGCGGCCATGCCGCGCTTGAGGTTGCGGTCCTCAAGGGCGTGCAGCAGCGTTACCAGGATGCGCGCGCCGCTGGCGCCGATCGGGTGCCCGAGCGCGACCGCGCCGCCGTGCACGTTCATCTTCTCGTGCGGAATCTTCGCGTCCACCATGGCCGCAAGCGCCACGGCGGCGAAGGCCTCGTTGATCTCGAAGAGATCGATGTCGTCGACCGTCAGGCCGGCGCGGCGCAGCACGATGTCGATCGCCTTCGCCGGCGCGGTAGTGAACCACTCCGGCTCCTGCGCCGCCGTCCCCTGCGCCACGATGCGCGCCATCGGTTTCAGCCCCTGCTGCTCCGCGTACTCCGCCGACGTCACCACCAGCGCCGCGGCGCCGTCGTTGATCTTCGACGCGTTCGCGGCCGTGACCGTGCCGCCGTCGCGCTGGAACGCCGGCTTCAGCGTTCCCATCTTCTCCAGCGGCGCGTTGAACGGCTCCTCATCGTCGACCACCACCGACTTCCCCTTCTTCGACTCGATCTCGACGACGGCGATCTCCTTCTTGAACTTCCCGCCCTTCACCGCGTCCTGCGCGCGGCGGTACGACTCGCGCGCAAACTCGTCCTGGGCCTCGCGCGTGAACTGGTACTTGGCCACGCACGTCTCCGCGCAGTTGCCCATGTGCTTGTCGCCGTACGGGTCCCACAGGCCGTCGTGCACCATGACGTCGACGATCTTGCCGTTGCCCATGCGGTAGCCGGTGCGCGCCTGCGGCAGCGCGTACGGCGCGTTCGACATCGACTCCATTCCCCCCGCCACGGCCAGGTCGTACTCGCCGCAGCGGATGTCGTTGGCCGCGTACATCACGGCCTTGAGTCCGGAGCCGCAGACCTTGTTGATCGTTACCGCGCCGGCCTCGACCGGAATCCCGGCGCCGATGCCCGCCTGCCGCGCCGGCGCCTGGCCGACGGCGGCCTGCAGCACGTTGCCCATCAGGACCTGCTGGATCTGCTCCGGCCGCACCCCCGAGTTCTCCAGCGCGCACTTGATGGCCACGGAGCCGAGCTTCGGCGCGGAGAACGAGGAGAGCGCGCCGAGGAACGAGCCGATGGGCGTGCGCGCGCCGCCCAGGATCACGATTTCTTTCATGGAAGATTGCTCCTTTGTGGTGAGGTGTCATCCCGAGCGCAGCGAGGGATCCCCCGAATCACGGGATTCCTCGCTCCGCTCGGAATGACACGCGGGACTGCGATAAGATCCGCAGCCCGGAAATCTGACATCCGCACCCTGCGGCATGTCAACAGAAAACAGGAGTCATTGATGTCCCCCTCGACGATCACGGATCGCCGTCTGCACGTCCAGCCGGCCGAGGTCCACAACGTTCTTGCCCGGCACATGCTCGCGGACGGCTACGAAATCGTCATGGACCTGCAGAAGTCGCGCGGATCGTGGGTTTTCGACTCCCGGCGCGGCCGCAGAGTGCTCGACTTTTTCACGAACTTCGCCTCCTGCCCGATCGGCTACAACCATCCGCGGCTCGACAATCCCGAGTTCCGCGACAAGCTCGCCGAGGTCGCACTCAACAAGCCGGCCAACTCCGACATCTACACGACGTATATGGCCGAGTTCGTCGAGACCTTCTCGCGGGTGGCCATGCCCCCGGCGTTCACGAAACACCTCTTCTTCGTCGAGGGGGGCGCGCTGGCCATCGAGAACGCCCTCAAGGCCGCCATCGACTGGAAGGTGCGCAAGAACAAGACGAAGTACGGCGAAGGCACCGAGCGCGGCACGCAGATCATGCACCTGCGCGAAGCCTTCCACGGCCGCAGCGGCTACACGCTCTCGCTCACGAACACCGCCGACCCGCGCAAGACGCAGTTCTTCCCGAAGTTCGACTGGCCGCGCATCGACAACCCGAAGATCCAGTTCCCCGCCAATGACGAGTCGCTCGCCGACGCCGCCCGCCGCGAGCACGCCGCGCTCGCGCAGGCCAAGCAGTTTCTCGTGGAGCGCAAGGACGACGTCGCCGCGTTCATCATGGAGCCGATCCAGGGCGAGGGGGGCGACAACCATTTCCGCGCCGAGTTCTTCCGCGCCGTGCGCCAGCTCTGCGACGAGAACGACATGATGCTGATCTTCGACGAGGTGCAGTCGGGCGTCGGCCTCACCGGAAAGATGTGGGCGTTCCAGCACTACGGCGTCGAGCCGGACATGTTCTGTTTCGGCAAGAAGACGCAGGTGTGCGGCTTCACCTCGAACGACCGGATCATGGAGATCGAGAAGAACGTTTTCGTCGAGGGCTCGCGCATCAACTCGACGTGGGGCGGGAATCTGACCGACATGGTGCGCTCGCAGCGCTACTTCGAGGTGATCGACGAGGAAAGACTGGTCGACAACGCCGCCTCGGTCGGCTCGTTCTTCCTCAGTGAGTTGCAGCGTTTCGGGCACGACTTCCCGCAGCTCGTCTCGAACGTGCGCGGACGCGGCCTCATGGCGGCGCTCGATCTGCCGAACGGCGAGGTCCGCGACGCCACGATCAAGACGCTCCTGGCCAACGACGTGATGGTGCTCGCCTCCGGCCACCATTCGCTGCGCTTCCGCCCGCCGCTAAACCTCTCAATGGACGAGGCGGCCGAGGGGATCCGGCGGATGGAGACGGCTCTGCAGCAGATGGCGTAAACGTGAGGAGACAGGTGACGGGTGACGGGTGACAGGTGGAGCTTACGCGACGGCACCACCTGTGACCTGTGACCTGTGACCCGTCACCTCATTCGTCCATGATTCGCCTCACCCGTTCCGACTGGCTCTTCATCGCCGTCTGCGTGGCGGTCGCGGCGCTGTCGGTCTTCGTCGTCCTCACCTTCTTCACGCGCGTCTTCCCCGAGGCGTCGATCGACTTCCGTTACGACCGCGACTCGTCGCGGACAATCGCCGAGCCGCTCGTCGCCGCAGAGGTGCGGGGGATGAAGCACACCGCGGTCTTCGACGGCGACGACCAGGCCAAGATTTTCCTCGAGCGTACCCTCGGTCTCTCGCGGGCCACGCCGGTGATGAAAAAAGAAGTGCGGCTGTGGTGGTGGCACCACCGCTGGTTCCGGCCGCTGCAGGAGGAGGAATTCGCCGTCGACGTCGCGCCGACCGGCGAGATCGTCGGCTACGACGACACCATCCCCGAGGCGCGGGCGCTGCCGTCGCCCGACGTCGCCGGGGCGCGGCGGATCGCCGAGGCCTTCCTGGCGAAGGCGCGCGTCAACCTCGCGGACCTCAACCTCGTCGCGCAGAGCGAGCGCCGCCTCCCGCAGCGCATGCAACGCATCTTCACGTGGGAGTCGCAGTCGGCGCATCCGGCCGGGACGCAGTACCGCCACGTCGTCACCGTCGACGGCGACCGCGTCGGCAGCTACCGGCAGCGCCTGCGCGTGCCGGATGAATGGGCGCGCTCATACGAGGAGCTGCGCTCGAAGAACGCGCTGGCCGGGACGATCGACTTCGTCTTCTTGGCCATCACCATCATCTGCATCGTCGCCGTCTTCGTCGTCCGCCTGCTCCGCGGCGACGTGCGCATCCGCTTCGTCCTCGGCATCTTCGCCGTGACGGTCGTCCTCGTCGCCGGCGTGGCGCTGAACTCGTTCCCGATTGCTTTGGCGGGCTACTCGACCACGTCGTCGTACACCGCGTTCCTGGCCCGCTTCGTCGCTCTCGGCGCTCTCTTGCCGGGAGTCGGCTACGGCATGTTCCTCGTCGTCGTTGCCGGCGCGGGCGAGGTGCTGTACCGCGAGCGCCTGCCGCAGCACCTCGCCCTTCCCAAACTCTGGACGCCGCGCGCGCTGGCCTCGCGCCGCGTCTTCCGCGCCTTCGTCCTCGGCTACACGCTCGTCGCGCTCTTCCTCGGATACCAGGTCGCGTTTTACCTCATCGCCGACAAGCTCGGGGCGTGGTCGCCGGCCGAGGTGCCGTACGACTCGATGCTCAACACCGCGTTCCCGTGGGTGGCGGTGCTCTTCGCCGGCTTCTTCCCCGCGCTGAGCGAAGAGTTCATGTCGCGCGCGTTCTCGATTCCGTTCTTCGAAAAGATCGTCCGCTCGCGCATCGCGGCGATCATCCTGGCCGCGTTCATCTGGGGCTTCGGCCACTCCACGTACCCGAACCAGCCGTTCTTCATCCGCGGCCTCGAGGTCGGCATCGCCGGCTGCATCCTCGGCGTGCTGTTCTACCGCTTCGGCGTGCTGCCGCTGCTGATCTGGCACTACACCGTCGACGCGCTCTACACCGCGCTCTTGCTGCTGCGCTCGGGCAACCATTACTACGTCGTGTCGGGCGCGCTGTCGGCGCTCGTCTTCGCCATTCCGATGCTCGCGTCGATCGCGCTCTACATCAAGAACCGCGGCTTCATCCCCGACGACGATCTGTCGAACGCCACGCTGCCGGTGACGCCGCCGCCGCCCCGCGTCGAGCCTGCGCGAACGGAGTTGCCGCTGCCGGAACCGCGGCGCGTGACGCCGGCCCGCGCGCTCTTATGCCTCGGCGCGATCGCCGCCGCGGCCGTGCTGCTGTGGCAACGCCCGCCGTCGATCGACGATGTCATCGACTACCGCACCACCGCCGCGCAGGCGAAGGCGCACTTCACCGCCCCCGGCTGGAATGTCCACGTTCAGCCGCAGGAAGGCTTCCGCTCGTGGGACCGCGGCTCGCCGCGCGAGGAGGGCGGCGCGCCCGACGGCTTCGACACTACTGCCGCCGAGTACCTCGTGCGCCACGGCCTGGCCATGCGGACGCTCGTCGACGTCATGCGCACGCGCATCACCGCGGCGACGTGGATGGTGCGCGCGTACAAGCCGCAGCAAAAGGAAGAGCACTTCGTGGAAGTCGATCCGCGCACGGACCGCACCATCGGCTACCACAAGTACCAGAGCGAGACGAATCCCGGCGCGCGGCTCGATCAGGCGCAGGCGCAGGCCATCGCGCGCGCCGCGTTCGCGCGCTACGGCGTCGACGTGAACGCGTTCGACGTCAAGGAAGCGCTGGCCTTCCAGCAGCCGAACCGGCGCGACTGGCTCTTCCACTTCGAGGAGCGGCAGCCGCTCGCGGCGGAGGGGCACCGCCGCGTCAGCGTGCGCGTGGCCGGCAACGAAGTGACGCAGTTCACGACGACGATCAAGATCCCCGACAGCGTTTACCGCGACGAGGCCAAGGAGACGCTGCTCAACGTGATCCTGGGCCTGGTGCGCCTCGGCGCGGCGCTCTTCGCGCTCGCTTTCGTCATCGCCGGCTTCGTCATCGCCGCGCGGCGCGGTCACTTCCCCTGGCGGCGTGCGCTGCGCTGGACGCTCGTCCTGGCCGTCATT
>DATDFB010000270.1:0-3144 GCA_036522835.1 Thermoanaerobaculia bacterium
GGCGGCGGCCCGGCTGCCGGCGGCGGTAACCTCAACAACATCCTGATCATCGGCGGCCTGATCCTCGGTCTCCTCGTCGCCGGCGGCTACTGGTGGGTGAAGAACAGCAAGCTGAAGGAAATGCAGGACGAGGTCTCGAACAAGCAAGCCGAGGCCGATCACCTGGCGGCGATCATCAAGCAGGTCGAGGACTACACCAAACGCAAGGAATCGCTGCAGAAGCGCATCGATCTCATCAACCAGCTCAAGCAGAGCCAGAAGGGGCCGGTCAAGATCATGGACCGCATCAGCCAAGACCTCCCCGATCTGGTTTGGCTCGACCGCATGAGCGTGAGCGGCGGCGTGGTCACGCTGGCCGGCCGCGGGCTCAATCCCAACGCCATCGCCAACTTCGTCGACAACATCAAGAACGACACGCTCTTCGAAGAGCCCGAGCTGAACTCCGTTTCGCAGGCGAGCATCACGCCGCCCGTGTACACCTTCGACATGAACTTCCATTTCTCGTACGCGCCGAAGGGGGAGACGACGGGCACGGCGGGGGCGACGTCGACGAGCGGCACCACCGGCACGAGCGGCACGGCCACCGCGACGACCGGCACGGTGAAGAAGTAGGAGGAGAGGGATGGCGCTGACGCTCGAAGGAAAGCCAGCCTGGGTCGGGCTCATCATCGGCCTCGTCCTGGCTGTGATCATCGTCGGCGCCGTGCAGTACCTCCTGATCGGAGACATCGACGACGGCATCACCGCCGCCGATGCGAAGATCAAAGAGCTCGACACGAAGATCCAGCAGGGGCGCGCCGCGCAGCGCACCCTCCCGCAGTTCAAGGAAGAGGTGAACCGGCTCCAGCTCGAGCTCGACAAGCTGCGGCGCATCCTTCCGTCGACGCGCAACACCGAGGAGATCATCAAGAAGGTGAAGTCGCTCGTCGACCAGGGCGACTTCGTCCTGCACCGCATGACCTTCCCGAAGATCTCCCCGCCGAAGCAGGGGGGCGATCCCTACGCGGAGTGGCCGATCAGCGTCAACGTCGACGGCCGCTACCACAACCTGGCCATCCTCTTCAACAGGCTGAGCAACTTCTCCCGCATCATGAACGTGGAGCAGATCACCATCAACGCGCTCGCCAATCAGCAGGAGCGGACGATCACCTCCGAGTTCGTGGCCAAGACCTTCGTCTACATCGAGCCGAAGGAGCCCGAAGCGAAGGACAAGGAGAAGAAGAAGCCATGATCCGGCCATCGAGGATCCTCTTCCCCTTGCTTCTGATCGCCGCCGCGATGGCCACGCTCTTCGCGCAGACGCCGGCGAAGCCCGCCGCGGCCGGAACGTCGACGACCGGCACGAGCGGCACGGCCACGGCCACGTCGACGACCGGCACCGGCATCCAGCAGAGCCTCCAGGAGATTCTCGAGGAGCCGAGCTCCCCCGACTCGTATCACTACGATCCGCAGGGCCGCCGCGATCCGTTCCAGTCGCTGATCGGTCCGGCGCCGAAGCTCAAGGAAGGGCAGCGCCCGGCGGGGCTGGCCGGCTTCCTCATCGACGAGATCAAGCTCCAGGGCATCGTCAAGACGCGCGAGCAGGGGCTGGTGGCCATGGTCAACGGTCCGGACAACAAAGGCTATCTGGCCCGCGTCGGCCAGAAGGTGCTCGACGGCGAGATCATCCGCATGACGGCGACCACCGTCGTGTTCCGGCAGGAAGTGAACGATCCGACTCGCATCGAACGATTTCGTGAGGTGGTCAAGGACCTTTCCCCCGAACAAAAGAAACCGTGAGTGGCGGGAGTGCGGGAGGGTTGTGTGATGGCGAAGGTGGGAAGTATGACAAGACAGCGAATCGTACTGATCGCAAGCGTGCTCCTGTTGACGGCGGGAGCCACGAATGCCTCGTGGAGACATAAGACGGATCGTCCTACCGAGGCGGCTGTCCCGGCGGGCATGACCCTGACGGCGATCGAATTCGAGTCCGCCCCCACCGCCCGTCTCCTCCTCCGCACCAGCGGAACGCCTGCGTACACCTCGTACAGCCCGGCCCCCGACACGTTCGTGATCGATCTCTCCAACGCCGCGAAGGCGCCGTCGCTCACGCTTCCCGCCTCCATCCCCGGCGTCACCTCGGTCGGCGCCGAGGAAGTGACGGAGATGGGCGCGCGCCTCACGCGCGTGACCGTGCATCTCGCGCAGCCCTCGACGCTGCAGGCCGTCGCCGACGATCACGCCGTCGCCGTCACGCTGCCGGCGAAGGAAGAGCCGCTGCCGGCGGTCACGCCGGTGGCGACTGCCGCGGTCATCGCCGATCCTCCGAAGGCGGAACCGAAGGCCGAGCCGGTGGCCGAGGCGGTGAAGCCGCCGGTCGAAGAGCCGGTGGTGAAGGCCGAGCCCATTCCCGCCGCGAAAGCCAAGACGCTCAAGAGCGTCTCGACGACGGGCAGCGGCGCGGCCATGTCCGTGCAGCTCGCCGCCGACGGCGACGTCGCCTTCAACGCCTTCCCGCTGGAGAAGCCGTCGCGCCTGGTCATCGATCTCAACGGCGTCACCGACAAGGTGGCGAAGGGAACCGTCAACGTCGGCGGCCCGCTCGTGAAGAAGATTCGCGTCGCGCAGTTCAAAGGCGGCGCGGAGCCGGTCACGCGCGTCGTGCTCGATCTCGCCGCGAAGAGCGCGTATCAGGTGACCAAGGACGGCGACCGCCTCGTCGTCACGTTCGGCGGCGAGAGCGTCGCGGAGACGCCGAAGCCCGTCGAAGTCAAGAAAGCCGAACAGACGCCGCCGCCCGCGCCGCCGGCCCCCGCGGCATCGAAGCCGGCCGAGCTGACCGCGCAAGTTCCGGTCATCGCCGAGCCCGTTCCGGAGAAAGCGCCGGAGACGAAGGCCGAGTGGAAGATGCCGGAGAAGAAGCTTGCCACCGGCGTGATTCGCGCGCCGAAGCAGACGGCCGCGCCGAAGCCGTCGACGAAGAAGACCACCGCCGCGCCGCAGCCGCAGCCGCCGCAGCCGGCCACGGAAGACGTCTTCACCGACGCGCCGCAGGGCCTGCCGACGCTCGGGGCCGCGCCGCAGCCGGGCAACCTCCAGCAAGGCCAGGCGCTGCAAACGCTCAGCACCGCGGCCGCCGGCGGGCGCACGCTCACCGCGGGCGAG
>DATDFB010000271.1:0-36490 GCA_036522835.1 Thermoanaerobaculia bacterium
GGCGAGCCTTCGATCTGGTGCGCGGCGGTAGCGGCGCCCCAGACGAACGAGCGAGAAAAAGTCATCGGTGCCTCCGGCGTTGACAGCGGCGCAAAACGGCAGTAGCGTACCGCAAAATGTAAACGGTTACATCATGACGGCCAGCGAGCGAATTGCGCCCCGGTCCCGCCGTCGCCGCCGCCCAACCCCGGCGGTGGTGACGATTCATGATGTCGCTGCGCGCGCCGGCGTCTCCGTGGCCACCGTCTCCCGCGTCCTCAACGGCAAGGAGCTCGTGCGCGAAGAGACCTCGCGTCAGGTCCTGGCCGCGGCCAAGCATCTCCGCTACGTCCCCAACGTCGCCGCGCGCTCGCTCTCCATCCGCCGCTCGCAGACGATCGGCATCGTCCTTCCGGATGTCCACGGCGAATTCTTCTCCGAGGTCATTCGCGGGATCGACGTATCCGCGCGCACGGCCGGATATCACATCCTCGTCTCCGGCTCGCACAGCGACGCGGGCGAGATGCTGGCCGTGCTGGAGACGATGCACGGCCGCGTCGACGGCCTAGTGGTCATGGCGCCTGACGTGGCCCTGGCGTCGCTGCGCGAACCGCTCGCGTCCGGCCTCCCGCTCGTCCTGCTCAACTCCGCGGACAAGAACCTCGACTCGATCACGATCGACAACTACGGCGGCGCGCGCACGATGATGCGCCACCTCGGCGAGCTCGGTCACACACGCATCGCCTTCATCAACGGTCCGGCCCAGAACGGCGACGCCCGCGAGCGCCTGCGCGGCTTCCGCCACGCCATGCGCGGCCGCGGCGCCGCAGCGCGCGTGCTCGAGCTCTCCGGCGACTTCACCGAGGAGTCGGGATACGAGGCGGCGAAGCTCGCCGTGCGGCAGAAGCCGCGGCCGACGGCGATCTTCGCCGCGAACGACTCGATGGCCATCGGCGCGCTCTCCGCGCTCATCGAGCTCGGCATCGACGTGCCGCGGGCGATGAGCGTGGCCGGATTCGACGACATCCCGATCGCGCGCTACGTGGCGCCGCCGCTGACGACCATCCGCGTCGACATCGCCGAGCTGGGGCGCCGCGCCTTCGCGCTCCTCTTCGACGCCCTCGAGAAACCCTCGCAACAGGAGCGGCGGCGCGAATGCGTCGCCACGTCTCTGGTCATTCGCAATTCAACGAACCGGCGGCCGGAGGGCCGCAAAGGAGGAGGTCCATGAGGAAGACTCTGTTCGTCTGGTTGCTCGTTTCGCTGGTGGCGGCCGGAGCATTGGCGCAGTCGACGACGGCCACGCTTCGCGGCAAAGTCACGGACGACGGCGGCCGTGGAATCGCCAACGCCGAGATCAACGCGGTGTCGACGACCAGCGGCTTCGTCCACACCGTGCACTCGTCGTCCGACGGCTCGTACCTTCTGGCCGGCCTCGTCCCCGGAACGTACAACGTCGTCGTGGCCGCGCCCGGCCGCGAGCCGCTGCAGCGCGACCTCGAGGTGCGCATCGGCCAGGTGCTCGACGTGAACTTCACGCTCACCAGCGCGCTCACGCTCAGCGAGGCCGTGACCGTGGTGGGCAACCAGGTCGTGGAGATGAAGGCGACCGAAGCCGGCACGAATGTGACTCCACAGCAGATCGAGGCACTGCCCCAGCCGGACCGCAACTTCTTGCGCATGGCGCAGCTCGCGCCGGGCGTTGCGATCTCCAACAATCCCGAGAGGAAAACCTTCTCCGCCAACGGTCTCGATCCAGAGCAGACGAACATCTTCATCGACGGCGTCAGCTACAAAAACGACGTCCTTCTGGGCGGCTTCGCCGGCGGCGACTCCAGCCGAGGCAATCCTTTCCCGCAGAACGCGGTGCAGGAGTTCAAGGTCCTGACGAACAACTTCAGCGCCGAGTACGACCACGCCTCGTCGGCCGTGATCACGGCGGTGACGAAATCGGGAACGAACGCCACGAGCGGTGAGGCTTTTCTCTACTACCTTCCGAAGGGATGGGTCAATGACCTCAATACAGGCAAGGGGGATCAGTTCTTCAATCTCTCTTCCAATCCGAGCTATCGGCGATCGCAATGGGGCGTGCACTTCGGCGGACCGATCATCAAAGATCATCTGCACTACTTCGCATCGTCCGAGGTGAACGACGAACATGGCGTGACCACTGTCCTTCCCGGTCCGCTGCCTGTGCCAGAAAAGGACGCCAATGGCTTCGACATCCCGTTGAACTTCCCGACCAGCATCAATCTCGCGAGCTACGCCGGGACATTCGCCAGCCCGTTCCGCGAGAACCTCTTCTTCGGAAAACTGAGCTGGGAGCCGCTCGCGAACCAGCTCGTCGACTTCAGCGGCACCTACCGCAATGAAAAAGACATCCGCGGATTCGGAACGCAATCCGGAAACATCACCGCGTACGAGCGGGCGGAGAACATCCGCAACTGGGTCTACAACGTAAACGGAACGCATCACTGGACGGGCGCCAACTCGTTCAACGAGGCCAAGCTGACCTGGCAGAAGTACGGCTGGAATCCGACGGCGGTGAACGACGGCACACCCGCCTTGAATTACGTCGGAGTCATCAACATCGGCGGCAAGGACACCACCCAGCGCTTCGACCAGCGGCGCATCGAGCTGCGCGACAAGTACACCACGGCGGCGTTCAAGTGGATGGGCGATCACACGCTGGAGGCCGGCGGCAACGCCGACTTCATGCACTACGACATCACCAAGTGCCAGGACTGCAATCCGATCTTCAACTTCCACTACGATCCGTTCGCCAACTCGGGACCGAACCACATGAATCCATCCCCAACTCCCGAGGACTACTCCTTCCCGTTCGAGGCCTTCGTGGGCTTCGGCGATCCGCATCTAAGCACGAGCAACAACGAGTACGGCTTCTTCGTGCAGGACGGCTGGGTGGTGAACCCGCGCCTGAACGTCAACCTCGGCCTGCGGTGGGACTACGAGACGAACATGCTCGACAAGGGCTACGTCACGCCCGCGGCCATCCGCACGGCGCTGGCGGGGAAAGTCGATCCGAGTTACTTCTCTACAGGGAGCGAGCGCGACTCGTACAAGGGCGAATGGCAGCCGCGCCTCGGCGCGTCGTTCGACGTCTTCGGGAACAGCCGCTCGATCGTCTTCGGCGGCTTCGGACGCTACTACGACCGGCTCTTCCTCAACGCCACGCTTGACGAGCGGTTCCGGCTGCAGTTCCCCGTCTATCGCATCGCCTTCTCGAATAAGGATTTCGCGGAAGTGAAGGACAAGGTGGTCTGGGATCCGAAATACCAATCCTTCGCCGGACTTCAGGCGCTCATCGCGCAGGGCCGCGCGAATCCGGAGATTTACCTGCTCAACAACAACACCAAGCCTCCATACTCGAACCAGTGGAACCTCGGATGGCGGCAGGCGCTGGGAATGGATTTCACCGGATCGGTGAGCTACAACGTGACGCGCGGCTACCGCGGGTTCACCTGGCTCTCGGCGACCGGGCTTTGCTGCTCGGCGCTCGCGCCGGGATACGGCAACGTGATCATTTCCGATCCGAACGGAAAAGATTTCTGGTACCGCGGCCTCTTCGTCACGCTGGAGCGGCCGTACGCATCGCAGTCGCGCTGGGGCGCGCGCATCGCCTGGACGCACTCGAAGGCGGAGCAGAACGGCAACGACCTCTTCAGCCTCGACTATCCGAGCGCGTCGCAGTATCCGCGGCACATCGTGCCGGGAACGGAGCGCGACCGCATCGTGGCCAGCGGCATCTTCGGACTGCCGTTCGACACCCGCCTGGCCACGCTGATCTCCCTCGGCTCGGGGAGGGCGCAGAACGTTCTCGATTTCACGCAGGGATTCAGCCTCGAAAACCGCCTGGCGACGCACCCGTTCAGCCAGTCGATCTATCCGCCGAAGAGCGGCGGCTGGGCCGAGCGCACGGTCGACCTCAGCCTCGAGAAAGCGGTGCCGCTCGTTGCCGGAACAAGGATCAGCGTGCGCGGTGATCTCTTCAACGCCTTCAACTCGCCGGTGTACGGCTGCCTCCCCGAGTTCTACGGACCGGGAAGCACTCCGACCGTCGGCGAGGCCACGATCGCGCAGGCAGGTTGCGTGACCAATGTCGGACGGCGCTATCAGCTCGGCGTGAAGGTAGGTTTCTGAGAGCGCTCGCAGCCCTCGCGCTCGTCGCGCTGCTCGGTTGCCGCTCGGCGGCCGTGCAGCGCGACGACGTCCTTCTCGACGACGTCGAGCGCCGCAGCTTTCACTACTTCTGGGACCTGGCGGATCCGCACACGCTGCTCGTCCCCGACCGCGCGCCGACGCCGTCGTTCTCCAGCATCGCCGCGGTCGGCTTCGGGCTGACGGCGTACGGCATCGGCGCGGAGCGCGGCTACGTCACGCGCGCCGAGGCGGCCGCGCGTACCCTGGCGACACTGCGGTCGATGCTGGCGATGAAGCAGGGGCCGGAGGCGCGCGGCGTCTCCGGCTATCACGGTTTTTTCTACCACTTCCTCGACATGCGTACGGGCGAGCGCTTCGAGACGGTGGAGCTCTCGACGATCGACACGGCGCTCCTCGTCGCCGGCGCGCTCTTCGCGCAGTCGTACTTCGACCGCCCGGAGGAGCAGCCGATCCGCGACGCGGCGGAGCAGTTGTACGCGCGCGTGGAGTGGACGTGGGAGCAGCCGCGAGCGCCGGCCATCAGCATGGGGTGGACGCCGGAGCACGGCTTCCACGGCTGGGATTGGCGCGGCTACAACGAGGCCATGATCGTGATCGTCCTGGCGCTCGGCTCGCCGACGCATTCGGTCGACGCGAGCGCGTGGAGCGAGTACCACAAAACCGATCGCACCGGCACGTTCTACGGGCAGCGGCACGTCCTCTTCGCGCCGCTGTTCGGCCACCAGTACTCGCACGTCTGGATCGACTTCCGCGGCATCCGCGACCAGAGCGGCGTCGACTGGTTCGAGAACTCGCGCCGCGCTACTTTGTCGCAGCATGCGTACGCCATCGACAACCCCGGCGGCTGGCGCGACTACGGTGATCGCATCTGGGGCCTTTCCGCGTGCGACGGGCCGATGGATGCGACACTCACGATCGACGGCCGCGAGCGCACGTTCCACTCCTACCACGCGCGCGGCGCGACGGAGGGGGACATCCGAGACGACGGCACGATCGCGCCGACGGCCGCGGCGTCGTCGATCGCCTTCGCGCCGGAGATCGCCATCCCGGCGATCCGCGAGATGAGCACGCGCTACGGCGCGAATCTCTACTCGACATACGGCTTCCTCGACGCGTTCAACCCGACGCTGCGCACGACCGAGCAGCTCAAGCACGGCCGCGTGGTGCCCGGCATGGGCTGGTTCGACGTCGACTACCTCGGCATCGACCAGGGACCGATCGTGGCCATGATCGAGAACTATCGGAGCGGGTTGGTGTGGAGGGTGATGCGGAAGAATCCGCATATCGTTCGGGGGTTGAAGAAAGCGGGTTTTATTGGCGGGTGGCTGGAGCGCTGAATGCAGAATGTGCGGCGATGGGTTTCTGCATTCTGCATTCTGCATTCTGCATTCGCGCTAGCGTGCACGGCGCATCGCGATAGCCGCGAGCCCCTCACCTTCTGGGCCGTCGGTGCCGAGGGGGAGCGCGCCGCGCCGCTCATCGCCGAGTTCGAGCGGCGGAATCCGACGATCCACGTCATCGTCCAGCAGATCCCGTGGACGGCGGCGCACGAGAAGCTGCTCACCGCCGTCGTCGGCGAATCGACGCCCGACCTCGCGCAGATGGGGAACACCTGGATCCCCGAGTTTGTCGCGGTCGGCGCGCTCGCAGAGCTGCGCGGCTTCGACGGCCGCGATCACTTCCCCGGCATCTGGGCGACGAACGTCGTCGACGGGAAGCTCTACGGCGTGCCGTGGTACGTCGACACGCGCGTCCTCTTCTATCGCAGCGACGTCCTCGCCGCGGTAGGCTACCCCCGAGGCCCGCGCACGTGGGAGGAGTGGCGCGATGCCATGCAGCGCATCGAGCGCCAGCGGCGCGCGCGCTACGCTCTGCTGCTGCCGACGAACGAGTTCGAGCCGCTTTTGATGCTGGCGCTGTCGAGCCACTCCACGCTGCTCACGCCCGACGGCACGCGCGGCGCCTTCGAGCGGCCGGAGTTCGCGCGGGCCATGGCTTTCTACGTCGACGCCTTCCGCGAGGGATGGGCGCCGTCGGTCAGCAACCAGCTCATCGCCAACCTCTATCAGCAGTTCGCGCAGGGCGATTTCGCGATGTACATCACCGGGCCATGGAACGTCGGCGAGTTCAAGCGGAAGATGCCCCCGGCGATGCAGGACAAGTGGGCCACGGCGCCGCTGCCGGCGCTCACCGCCGCGGAGCCGTGCGGCGTATCGATGGCCGGCGGCTCCAGCCTGGTCATCTTCCGCGGCGCGAAGCACCGCGCGGCGGCGGAGAAGCTGATGGCTTTCCTCGAGGAGCCGGCGCAGCAAGTGCGGCTGTACGAGCTCACCGGCGATCTTCCGGCGAAGCGCAGCGCGTGGTCGTCGCCGGCGCTCGTGCACGACCCGCACTTCGCCGCGTTTCGCGAGCAACTGGAGCGCGTCACGCCGATGCCGAAGGTGCCGGAGTGGGAGCAGATCGCCACCGCCGTGGCCGACCGCGGCGAGGCCGCCGCGCGCAGCGCCGTGACGATTCCGGCCGCACTCGCGCAGCTCGACGCGAGGGCGAACGAGCTGCTGGAGAAGCGGCGCTGGATGCTGGAAAAGCGATGACTGCAGGATGGCACCCCTCATCCGCCGCTTCGCGGCACCTTCTCCCCGCAAGCGGGGCGAAGGATCTCGTGCGCGCAGCGCCGGGTGAAGGGCGATGACCGCCGAATCCCGCGCCGCCGTCCTCCTCCTCGCGCCCGCGGCGATCATCCTCGTCGTCACCTTCTTCGCTCCCGTCATCGCCGGCTTCGGCCTCAGCCTCACCGACTTCGACCTCTACTCGATCGGCGACGTCCACAACACGCGCCTCGTGGCCCTGCACAACTACCGCGAGCTCCTCGGCAGCGGGATCTTCTGGACCGCGTTCGTCAACACGCTCTACTTCGCGCTCGTCGGAGGGCCGCTCACCGTCCTCGTCTCCCTCGGCACGGCGCTGCTCGTCAACGCCAAGCTCACGCGCTACAAAGCCTTCTTTCGCACCGTCTACTTCGCGCCGGTCGTCACCACGCTCGTGGCCGTGGCCATCGTCTTCAAATACATCTACCACCCGCGCTTCGGCGTACTGAACCGCACCTTGGCCGCTCTGCATCTGCCGGCGCCCGACTGGCTCGGCGATCCGCATCTGGCGATGTTCGCCATCATCCTTCTCGCGGTGTGGAAGGGCTTCGGCTACACGATGATCATCTTCATCACGGGCCTGCAGAACATCCCCGAGGAGCTGTACGAGGCGGCGCGAATCGACGGGGCGGGGAAGTGGCAGCAGTTCCGCCACGTCACCGTGCCGATGCTCGGGCCGACGTTCCTCTTCGTCGGCGTCGTCGTGGCCATCGGGCAGATGCAGATCTTCGCCGAGCCCTACGTCATGACCGGCGGCGGGCCGCTGAACAAGACGCTGACCGTGGTCATGCTGATGTATCAGCAGGGCTTCAAGTTCTGGCGGATGGGCTACGCCGCGTCGGTGGCGTTCATCCTGTTTCTCTTGATCGGCGCGGCCACGGTGCTGCAGATGAAGATGCAGGAGCGCCGGTGAGCCGGCGCCTCGAGGCCGCGGTACTGCACGGCGTGCTGATCGCCGGCGGCGTGATCACGCTCTTTCCGCTCTTTTGGATGCTCTCCGCGTCGTTCATGAGCACCGGGGAGGCGGCCACGTTCCCGCCGCACCTCGTGCCGCACACCCCCACGCTCGATCAGTACCGCCAGCTCTTCACGCGTCTCAACCTCGGACGCGCGTTCTTCAGCAGCGCGTTCGTCGCGTCGATCGTGACGATCTCCTCGGTTCTCTTCGGCTCGATGGCCGGCTACGCCTTCGCCAAGCTGCGCTTCGGTGGACGCAACCGCCTCTTCGGCCTGCTGCTGACGGCGGTGGTGATCCCGCCGCAGGTCGGCATGCTGCCGCTGTTTCTGCTGATGAAGAAGCTCCACCTGGTGAACAGCTACTGGGGGGCGATCATCCCGTCGATGGCGACGATGTTCGGCATTTTCCTGGTGCGCCAGTTCATGCTCTCCGTGCCTCACGATCTGCTCGAGGCGGCGCGCCTCGACGGCGCCGGCGAGCTGCGCATCTACTGGTCGGTGGCGATGCCGCTGGCGCGCCCGATCCTGGCTACGCTGGCGACGTTCATGTTCATGTCGACGTGGAACGACTTCATGTGGCCGCTGATCATCCTCTCCGATCAGGCGCACTACACGCTGCCGGTGGCGCTGGCAAATCTGTCGGGCGAGCACGTGCAGGACATCGAGCTGATGATGGCCGGCGCTGTGGTGACGGTGCTGCCGGTGTTGGCGTTGTTCGTGGCGTTGCAGCGGTACTACATCGCGGGGTTGATGGCGGGGGGCGTGAAGGGGTGAATGCAGAATGCTGAATGCTGAATGCAGAATTGGGCTGGCGCTGCTTTCTGCATTCTGCGCTCTGCATTCTGCATTCGCGGCCGATAGCGCCTGGTCCGCGCATCCATCGGACGGCGTGACCATGACCCTCACTCGCGAGGGCGCGGTCAACAAGGTCGCGTTCGATTTCCGCGGCCATGGCGGCTACGCCATCGCCCGCCGCTCCGTGAACCTCGATCTTCCGCCGAATTACCAGTTCGTCTTCCGCATCCGCGCCGACGCGCCGGCGGAGAACCTCGAATTCAAACTGATCTCCGGCGACAACGTCTGGTGGCTGAATCGGCGCGACTTCGTCTTTCCGCGCGCCTGGACGACGCTGACGACGAAGAAGCGGAAGATCGAGTTCGCCTGGGGGCCGTCGCGCGAGGAGCTGCGGCACGTCGATGCGATCGAGGTGGTCGTCACGGCGGGGAGCGGCGGGAGGGGGACGGTCTGGTTCACCGACCCGGAGCTGGAGGCGTTGCCGCCGTCGCCGACCGAGGCGGTGCGCGTCGAGGGGAACGCGATCGACTTTGGCGCGAAGCGAGAGCTCGGCGGGTTGGAGATCGTGGCGGCAGGGCGCTACCGCATCTTCCTCGACGATGTGGAATTCGGCGGCCATGCGCACTCCACATTCGTCTGGCTGCCGGACGCCGAGGCGCGGCGCATCCGCGTCGAAGGCGCGAGCGCGTTCGTCGTCGAGCCGCCCGGCTGGGCGGAGACGGCGAACGATTTCTGGTCGATCGTGGCCAAGCACGCGCCGCGCGGCGAGTACCCGCGCTACCTCATCGGCGAGCAGCCGTACTGGACGGTCGTCGGCGCCGACGGCGCGGACGCCGAGGCGCTCGTCGGAGAGGACGGCAACGTCGAGCCGTTCAAGGGAGGCGAGTCGATCGAGCCGTTTCTCATCGTGAACGGCAAGCGCCTGACGTGGGCCGACGTCGAGATCACGCAATCGCTCCAGGACGGTTATCTGCCGATTCCGTCGGTCACGTGGCGCGCGAACGGCGCGACGATGACGATGACTGCGGCGGTCAGCGCGTCGTCGATGCTGCAGCTGCGGTATCGCGTTCATGGCGCCGAGTTGCGCCTCGAAGTGCGTCCATTCCAAGTCAATCCGTCGACGCAGTTCCTCAACTCGCCCGGCGGCGTGGCGCGAGTGAAACATGACCTGCCACGAATGCGCGATTTCGAGCTCGACATTCCGCTGAAAAAAGGCGCGAAACGCCAACCGTTCGAGCAGATCGCGCGCGACTGGCGCGAGAAGCTCAACCGCGTCCGCATCGACATCGCCGGCGCGCCGGAGATCGCGAATACGATCCGCTCCAGCCTCGCCTACACGCTGATTCTCCGCGACGGCGCGGCGCTCAAGCCCGGCTCCCGCTCCTACGACCGCGCTTGGATCCGCGACGGCGCGCTCCTCGGCGCGATGCTCCTGCGGCTCGGCCACGCGGCCGAGGCGAAGGCGTTCGCGCGGTGGTTCGCAAAGTACCAGTACGAAGACGGCAAGGTCCCGTGCTGCGTCGATTCGCGCGGCGCCGACCCGGTGCCGGAGAACGACAGCCACGGCGAGCTCATCTACCTCGTGCGCGAGATCGAGCGGCTCACCGGCGAGCGCCTGCTGCAATCGCACGTCGCCGCAGCGGCGCGCTACATCGAGAAGCTGCGCACGTACGAGGGGCTCGTCACGGAGTCGATTAGTCACGAGGGCTACTCCGCGAAGCCGGTGCACTCGTACTGGGACGACTTCTTTGCCATCCAGGGCGTGCCGGAGATTCAGCGCGATCTGCTGATCTCGATGAACAAGGTCATCGCCGAGCACCACCTCGACTACGTCCCCGCCTCCGTCGAGCTGGCGGACTTCGACCCGACCTCGACCGCCATCGCCATCTCGCCGCTCGGCGTCCGGCTTCCGCCGCTGCGCCGCACGTACGCGCGCTACTTCGCCGAGACCGCGAAGCCGCGCGAGGATTGGACGCCGTACGAGATGCGCATCATCGGCGCGATGGTGCGGCTCGGCGACCGCGCCCATGCGCTGGAGCTCATCGAGCGCTTCATGGCCGACCGCCGCCCTGCCGCGTGGAACCAGTGGGCCGAGGTCGTCGGGCGGGAGTACCGGAAGCCGCGGTTCATCGGCGACATGCCGCACGCGTGGGTCGCCTCGGACTTCGTGCGCTCGATCCTCGAGGCCGTCGCCTACGACCGCGAAGACGGCGCGCTCGTCGTCGGCGCCGGCGTGCCGCAGGCGTGGCTCCCGCTGCACGTCGGGCCGCTGCCGACGTACCAGGGGCCGGTCGACATTCGCATAAACCGCGACGGCGTCGTCGAGCTGAACGGCGCGGCGAAAAACATCGTCATCGCACCGCCATTTCGCTCTGCGCGTCAAAGAGGTGCAGCCGCGCCGGATCGACCGTGAACGACACCGTCTCGCCGGCGCGCGGCGCCTCGTGCGGATCGAAGATGGCCACGAGCTTCTCCTCGCCCGCGGTGGCGTAGACGATCGTCTCGTGGCCGATCGGCTCGACCATGTCGATCGTCGCGGGGATCCCGTCGCCCAGGTGCAGGTGCTCGGGGCGGATGCCGGCGATGACGTTCGCACGTCTGGCGATCGTCTCGGCGATCGCGCCCCGCAGCAGATTCATCGGCGGCGTCCCGATGAACTGCGCGACGAAGACGTTCGCCGGATGGTCGTAGACCTCGCCGGGCGTGCCCACCTGCTGGATCTTCCCCTCGCGCAGCACGGTGATGCGGTGCCCCATCGTCATCGCCTCGACCTGGTCGTGCGTCACGTAGACCGAGGTCGTGCCGAGCGTCTGCTGGAGGCGCGTGATCTCCGCGCGCATCTGCACGCGCAGCTTGGCGTCGAGATTCGAGAGCGGCTCGTCGAAGAGAAACACGGCCGGCTTGCGCACGATGGCGCGGCCGACGGCGACGCGCTGGCGCTGTCCGCCGGAGAGGTCCTTCGGCCGCCGCTCGAGCAGATGCTCGATGCCTAGGATCGAGGCGGCGTCGCCGACGCGGCGGCGCATCTCCTCGCGCGGCACGCCGCGCATGCGCAGGCCGAACTCGAGGTTCTCGCGCGCGGTCATGTGCGGGTAGAGCGCGTAGCTCTGGAAGACCATGGCGATGTCGCGGTCCTTCGGCGCGACGTGGTTGACCACGCGGTCGCCGATCGAGATCGTCCCGCCGCTGATGTCCTCGAGGCCGGCGATCATCCGCAACGCCGTCGATTTGCCGCAGCCCGAGGGGCCGACCAGGACCATGAGCTCGCCGTCGTCGATGTGGAGGTTGAGGTCAGGGATGACGGTGACGTCGCCGTAGCGCTTGGCGACGGAGGAGAAGGTGACATCAGCCATGGGAGAAGAGGGTAGCGCTTCGTGGCCACGGAAAATTAGAAACTTAGAATGCGAATGCAGAATGAAGAAAGGGAGCCGGGAACTTCGGGCAGCGCTCGTGGCGACGGACTCCCGAATTCTCAATTCTGCATTCGCATTCTAAGTTTCTAATTTTCCGTGGGTTTGGAATACGCTCCCCACCCGGTTGAGTTCCCCCGCCCGTTCCGGTACATTGGCCGGCCCGATTTTCGTAATTACCGAGGATTTTGAATGCTGAAGATTCGCCTGCGCCGTGGCGGCGCGACCCATGCCCCGTTTTACCGCATCGTCGTCTCCGACTCGCTGAAGACGCCGAGCGCGGCGACGGTGGAGCAGATCGGCCACTACGACCCGAAGAAGAACCCCGCCGACATCAAGATCGACCGCGAGCGCGTCGACTACTGGGTCAGCAAGGGCGCCCAGCTCTCGCCGACCGTGAAGTCGCTGCTGAAGAAGACGAAGCCGTCTTCGTAGTCTCCGCCCGTGAAGGAGCTCATCGAGTTTCTCGCCAAATCGCTCGTCGATGAGCCGGACGAGGTGGAGCTCCGCACCCGCAACCGCGAAGGGGCGACCGTGATCGAGCTGATGGTCGCCGAAAACGACCTCGGCAAGGTGATCGGCCGCCAGGGCCGCACCGCGCGCGCCATGCGCACGCTCCTCGCCGCCGCCGGAAACAAGCAGCGGCGGCGGTACATCTTAGATATCCTCGACTAGTGATCGCCCTCGGCGTCATCCGCAAGCCGCACGGCGTCAGCGGCGAGGCGAGTGTCGAGCCGTGGACGAACGACGCCGAGCGCTTCGAAGAGATCAAGCGCGCCACGCTCGTCTCTCCCGACGAAACGAAGACGCGCGACGTCACGATCTCCTCCGTCCGCGTGCACGGCGGGCGCGTGCTCGTCGCCTTCGACGGGATCGGAACGCCGGAAGAGGTGCGCGACTTCGCCAACTGGACGATCGAGATTCCGGACGAGGAGGCCCGCAAGCTCGAGGCCGACGAGTACTTCCTGCACGACCTCGTCGGCATGCAGCTCGTTGACGGCGACGGCAACGCGCGCGGCGAGGTCATCGACGCGTACGAGGGCGGCGGCGGCGTGCTGCTGAAAGTACGGCACAGCGGCGGCGAGTTCGAGATGCCGTTCGCGGCCGATCTTTGCACGTCGATCGACGTCGCGGCGAAGCGCATCGTCGTCAATCTCCCCGAGGGACTCGATGAGATTTGACTTCGTCACCATCTTCCCGCGGATGTTCGATCCGCTCCTGGCCGAGGGGATCATCGCCCGCGGCGTGAAGCAGGCGCTGCTCGACGTGCGCGTTCACGACCTGCGCGACTTCACCGCGGATAAACATCGCTCCACTGACGACGAGGCTTACGGCGGCGGGCCAGGAATGGTGATGCTCGCCGAGCCGGTGCTGCGCGCGGTCGAGTCGATCGGCGGCGGCCACGTCGTGCTGACCACTCCGCAGGGCCGCCGCTTCGATCAAAACGCGGCGAAGGAGCTCGCGTCGTACGGCCACATCGTCTTCCTCTGCGGCCGCTACGAAGGCTTCGACCACCGCGTGCACGAGGCGCTGCAGCCGGACGAGATCTCCATCGGCGACTTCGTCGTCTCCGGCGGGGAGCTGCCGGCCATGCTGATCGCCGACGCGGTCGGACGGATGGTCGAGGGGGTCGTCGGCAACGCCGGCTCGGTCGAGGAGGACTCGTTCTTCCGCGGCCTCCTCGACTACCCGCACTACACGCGCCCCGAGGAGCTGCGGGGGATGCGCGTGCCGGAGATGTTGATGTCGGGGCACCACGAGAACATCCGGAAGTGGCGGAAGGAGCAGGCGTTGCGGGCGACGCTGGCGAAACGGCCGGATTTGTTGGAGACAGCGGACTTGGACGACGAGGCGCGGGAAATTTTGCGGCGGCTTCGGGGTTCTACGCTATCCTAAGCGACCTTTCGTTAAGGATAGTGCCATGCCAGAAATCATGAAACTCGTCGAGTCGCGCGAATCGCGCACCGACATCCCCAACTTCGCGCCGGGCGACACGGTCAAGGTGCACGTGAAGGTCAAGGAAGGCGACAAAGAGCGCATCCAGATCTTCCAGGGCGTCGTCATCTCCCGCAAGGGCGGCGGCACGCGCCAGATGTTCACCGTGCGCAAGGTCTCCGGCGGCATCGGAGTGGAGCGCATGTTCCCGCTGTATTCTCCGACGATCGACAAGATCGAGGTGGAACGCCATGGCCGGGTCCGTCGCGCGAAGCTCTACTACCTCCGGGACCTCCGGGGGAAAGCGGCGCGCATCGAAGAGCGCCGCAAAGGCTAAGGCCGAGAAGCTTTACTCCCGGCTCTTCGCGGAGCTGGCGCGCGTTGCCGAGCTTTCGGCCGTCGAGCGCCGGCTCCGCGATTTTGGTTTTCGCGCCATCGCCGGAACGGACGAGGTCGGCCGCGGCTGTCTGGCCGGCCCGGTCGTGGCCGCGTGTGTCATTCTCGACGCCGAGCCAACCCTCCTTCGCGTCAACGATTCGAAGCTCATCGTCGACTTCGAGCACCGCCTGACCGTCTGCCGCCACGTCCTCGACCGGGCCCGCGCCGTGGCCGTCGGCGTCGTCGAGCCCGTCACCATCGACCGCATCAACATCCTCCAGGCTTCGAAGCTGGCCATGCAGCAGGCGGTCGAGAACCTCCCCGTCCGTCCCGACGTCCTTCTTCTCGATGCGGTCACGCTGGAGAGCGTGGAGATGCCGCAGGTCCCGCTCATCGAGGGTGATCGCAGAAGCGTCTCCATTGCAGCGGCTTCCGTGGTGGCGAAGGTCTACCGCGATCTGCTGATGGAGTCGTATCATGCCGTCTACCCCGTCTACGACTTCGCGCACAATCGGGGATACGCGACGGAGGGGCATCAGGCCGCACTGAAGCTCTACGGTCCGAGTCCGATTCATCGGAGGTCGTTCGAGGGGGTCGACGAACCGATGCTGCTGTTCGCCCGAGAAGACGGAGAAGATGGCGGTTCAACGCGATAAAGTCATCGCCAGCGCCGAAAAACTGGTCGCGAAGGGGAAGATCGAGCCGGCGATCAAGGAATACGAGCGCCTTCTCGAAGACAACCCCAACGACGTCAACACTCTGAACCGCATCGGCGACCTCTGGGTCCGCATCAACCGCAACGACGAAGCGGTCAAAGTCTTCTCCAAGATCGCCGATCACTACTCGAAGGACGGCTTCTTCCTCAAAGCGATCGCGATCTTCAAGAAGATCAACAAGCTCGATCCCTCGAAGCTCGACATCTACGCCAAGCTCGCCGACCTGTACGCGAAGCAGGGACTGGCGATGGAGGCGAAGAGCCAGTACCAGGTTCTGGCCGACTATTACCTCAAGCACGGCGATCCGGCGAACGCGCTCTCGATCTACAAGAAGATCTCGGAACTCGACCCAAACTCGATCAACGTCCACGTCAAGCTCGCCGACCTCTACTCGCAGAACAACCGCACCGCCGACGCGCTCAAGGAGTACGACCGCGTCGGGCGGAT
This sequence comes from Thermoanaerobaculia bacterium, assembly GCA_036522835.1. Taxonomy (GTDB): domain Bacteria; phylum Acidobacteriota; class Thermoanaerobaculia; order Gp7-AA8; family Gp7-AA8; genus DATDFB01. The sequence continues at coordinate 15,448 of DATDFB010000271.1, forward strand.
GCTGCTCAAGCGCGGCATGCTCGACGAGGCGGTGCAGGTCTTCAAGAAGGCGCTGAAGATCGACGCCTCGAACGTCGAGCTGGTGGAGTCGCTCGTCACGGCGCTGCTGGAGGCAAAGGATTACGACAACGCCGCACAGATCGTGGGGACGTCGCTGGAGTCGAACGCGTCGAACGCGCGCCTGCTCGCGCTGAACGGCCGGATCAGCATCGCCCGCGGCGACACCGCCGGCGCTCGCGCGGCCCTCGAGCGCGCTCTCGCCGCCGATCCGAACGAGCCGGCCGTGCGCGAGTCGCTCGCCGAGCTCTACCTCCGCCAGAACAACGCCGACGGCGCGCTGGAGATGCTGACGCCGCTCGCGGAGAAGGCCATGCAGCGCGGCGAGCGCGCCGCCGCGGTGGAGATGCTCAACCGCATCCTCCGCGTCGACCAGGGACACACGCCGACGCTGGAGCGCCTCGTGGCCGTCTTCTCGCGGCTCAACGAGGAGACGAACGTCCTCTCGTCCATGAACAGCCTGGCCGAGGCGCACATCGCCAAGGGGCAGTTCGATCAGGCTTCCAAAGTCCTGGAGAAGCTGATCCAGCGCGAGCCGCAGAACGCGCAACACCGCAACAAGCTGCAGTTCGTCCGAACCCAGATGGGCGGCATCGACACGCTGCCGCAGCGCCCGAAGGCGCCGACGCCGCCGCCGATGCCGGCGATCGAGCTGGAGATCGAGGAGCCGGCGCCGTCGTTCGAGGAGCCCTCGCTCTCCCTCGACCTCGACGAGACCCCGGCGATCGAGCTCGACCTCGACGCGTTCGAGGAGGCCGCGCCTGCGCCGCCGCCACCGCCGCCGCTGCACATCGAGTCGGAGCTCGAGATCGTCGAGGAGGCGCCGGAGGAGAGCAGCGAAGATCTCGACTTCATCACCGAGCACCTCACCGAGGCGGAGGTGTTCGCGAAGTACGGGCTGTCGGAGAAGGCGGCCGAGCATCTGCGCGCCGTGATCGAGCGCGCGCCGAAGCACCTCGCGGCGCACGACAAGCTGTTCCGGATTTTGCTCGACGAGGGCGACGCCACCGGCGCCCGCGCTGCGGCGACGCAGTACATGGCCCTGCTCGATGAGCGCGGCGACCGCGACGCCGCCGACGCCGTACGTAACGAGTTCAGTGCGCGCGGACAGACGCTCGCGCCCGCCACCACCCACCCGGCCGCGCCACCACCGCCCCCACCACCCGCGCCGGAGCCGGAGCTCGAAGAGATCAGCTTCGATCTCGACACCGGCGCTGCCGAATTCGACTTCGGCACGCCGGAGCCGGAGCCCGAGCCGGTGATGGAGGTCGCCGCGGAGGAGCCCGATCTGCTCGTTGCCGAGGAAGTCGTCGAGGACATCGCTTTCGACCTTCCGACGGCGGAAGAGATCACGTTCGAGGAGACGCCGGCGATCGAGTTCGAGCAGGAGCCGGAGATCGAGCCGGAGCCCGAGCCCGCACCGGTGCTCGAAGAGCTGCCGGCGTTCGAAGAGCCGCCGCCGATCGAAGAGGCGCCGGCATTCGACAACGCCTTCGCCTTCGAGCCGCAGGCACCCGCCGCCGAGGAGATCGGCGAAGTCGACTTCTACATCGAGCAGGAGCTCTTCGACGAGGCGCGCACGAAGCTCTCGACGCTCGCGGCGCGCTTCCCCGGCGACGCGATGCTGGCGAAGCGCCAGCAGCGGCTCGACATCGCCGTTGCCGCCGCCTCGGCGATTGCCGCGGTCGCGCCACCCGCGCCACCGCCCCCACCGCCGCAGCGATCGACGCCGCCGGTGCTCTCGCGCGACGAGATCGAGAGCGAGCTCCTCTCCGCGCTTCCGGACGACGACGAAGAGCCGGCCTTCACCCCCGCGCCGCCGCCCCCGCCTCCCGTCGCGCCGGTGGCCGCGTTCGAGCCGCCGCCCATGTCGGTCGGCGAAGAGAATCTCTTCTCCGAGGAAGGCGACTTCTTCGACCTTGCCGCGGAGCTCGAGTCGGAGCTGGGCGAGGAGGGGGAAGACGTCTCGCTCTCCGAAGAGGAGCAGTCGCTCGAAGAGATCTTCAAGGAGTTCAAGAAAGGGGTTGAGCAACAGCTCGACTCCGAGGACTACGACACGCACTACAACCTCGGCATCGCCTACAAGGAGATGGGGCTCATCGACGAGTCGATCTCCGAGTTCCAGCTCGCCTCCAAGGACCCGAAGCGGGCCGTGGAGTGCGCGTCGATGCTCGGGCTCTGCTTCCTCGAAAAGGGGATGCCGCAGCTGGCCATCAAGTGGTACCGCAAGGGACTGGAGATGCCGGAGATCACCGAGGAGGAGCACGTCGGGCTGCTCTACGACCTCGGCGCGGCGTACGTGGAAGTCGGCGACACCGACAACGCGCAAAAGGCGTTCATGGAGGTGTACGGCATGAATACCAATTACCGCGACATCGTGTCGCGCATCAAACAGCTGGAAGACGCGCGCAAATGAACCGTCAACTCGAGACCGCCCTCCGCTTCGTGAACCTGACGGCGTCGGGGCTCCTGGCCGGCTCGCTCGGCTTCGGCGAGGCCGCGCTCGTGCCGGGATGGCAGGAGGAGCTGCCGCGCAACCGCTCGAACGTGCTCGAAGCGCTGCGGCATCTGAATTACTACAACGCCATCGGCCCGGTGGCGCTCGGGACGGCGGTGACGCTGGCGGTCGGCACACGCGCGAATCCGGTGAAGCGCATGCTCGACGCCGCGTCGGCCGTGGCCCTGGCGGGCGTGCTCGCCGCGACGGTGATGGTAACGGTGCCGCTCAACAAGGAGCTCGAGGAGCAGGCGCCGACGGATTACCCGAGCGACCGGTCGTTGGAAATGTCGAAGAACTGGGCGCGCGCGCACGCCGTGCGCACGACGCTCGGGATCTCGGCGTTCGTCTGCGCCGTGGCCTCCGGGGTAGCCGGGCGCCGCTGATATGGAGTGCGGCGTCCATGCCGCCGCTGTTCATCAGAAGTGCTCGAAGCCCTTCGCCTCCAACGCCTCCCCATTCAACCGCACGCCTTTTTCGCGGCTAATCCTCCCAATCGCATACACCGGCCGCCCCAGCCGCGTGCTCAGCTCCGCCTCGCGCAGCGACGACGTGAACAGCAGCGCGTACTCTTCGCCGCCATGCAGCACGCAGTCGGCGACCGGTAGTCCGGACGACTGCAAATCAGGAAAAACCGGAATGCGCTCCCGCTCGATCTCCGCCCCGACGCCGGACGCGTCGCAGAGGTGGTACAAGTCCGTCGACAACCCATCCGACACGTCGATGCACGCCTTCACCTGATCGATCTGCGCGAGGTCGCGCCCGAGCCGAACCTCCGGCTCAGGATCGACATGCCGGCGGATCGCGCTCATCGCGAATTCGCGCTGCGCGTACGGCACGTCCGGTCCGCCGTCCACCAACCAGCCGTGCTGCAGCAGCCATAGCCCCGCGGCGGCTCCGCCGATCGGACGGCTGAGGTAGATCCGGTCGCCGGGACGCGCGCCGCTGCGCAGGAGCGGGCGGTGCTCGACGTAGCCGACCGCCGTGATCGCGATCGTCAGCTTCTCCGCCCGCGAAAGGTCGCCGCCGACGAGGTCGACGTCGTACTGCCGCGCCGCGCCGGCGAGTGCTTCGAGGAATTCGTCGACGTGCTCGTGCACCCACTCCGGCAGCCCGAGTGCGACGACCGCGTACGCCGGCAGCGCGCCCATCGCCGCGAGATCCGACAGATTCACGGCCAGGCTCTTCCGCGCCACGAATCGCAGCGGGATGGCGCGCGTGAAGTCGACGTCCTCGATCAGCATGTCGGTCGTGACGACGTGCTCGCCGACGACCGCGGCGTCGTCGCCAATGCCGACCTTCGCGCCGCGCTGCGGGAAGAGCTCGCGCACGCGCGCCACGATCTCCGCTTCCTTCATCGCGGCCGCTCCACCGGCACGATCGGCAGCAGCGGCCGGTCGAAGGTCTCGCCGCGGTAGGTGACGGCTTCGAGGAAGAGTCCGGACGGCGGCGCGCTCGGCTGGAACGGTTGCGCCTTGCGGTACAGGCGCGCGGCGAGATCGTCCGCCGTCATCGCGCCACGACCGATCTCCGCGAGAAAGGCGACGAGCTTCCGCACCATCTTCCAGAGGAAATGCGACGCCGCGATGCGGAAGAGGATCAGATCGTCCGCGACGGCGATCTCGCTCCGCTCCACGACGACGATGCGCGACTCGTCCTGCTGGAGGCGCTTGTCGGTGAACGCGCTGAAGTCGTGGCGGCCTTCGAGCAACGCGGCGGCGCCGCGCATCGCATTCGCATCGAGACGATCCTTGATCCACCAGACGAACGACTTCGCGAAGGCGGTGCGGCGCGTGGCGATCTGGTAGAGGTACACGCGCGAGACGGCGTCGTGCCGCGCGTGGAAAGCGTCGCCCGTGCGCGCGGCGGCGAGGACGCAGATGTCGTGCGGCAAGAGGTCGTTGATCTTGCGCACGAGGAGATGCGGATCGATCGCTTTCTTGATGCGCAGATGCGCGACCTGCGCGGCCGCGTGCACGCCCGCGTCGGTACGGCCGGCCCCGCCGACGTCAGCGTCGCCGGCGACCTGCGTCGCGGCGCGGAGGAGGTGGCCCTGGATCGTTTTCGGCGTGTTACCCTGCGCCTGCCAGCCGGAGTAGCGAGTCCCCTCGTATTCGATGGTCAGCCTGTAAGTCGGCATGCGCGCCAATTCTTGGCAGGTTCTCGGTGATCTGCTCGTGGTCGTCTGGGACGACGGCCACGAATCATACTATCCGCTCGAGGAGCTGCGCCGCGCCTGCCCCTGCGCCGGCTGCAGTGGCGAGCCCGACCTCTTTGGAAGGATGTACGCCGGCCCGCCGCCGCAGTACCGGAAAGAGTCGTTCCAGATCCACAGCGTGACCCCGATCGGCAATTACGCGCTGCAACCGAACTGGATGGACGGGCATAGCTACGGGATCTGGACGTTCGAGCGGCTGCGGGCGGTGTGCGGGTGCGACGCTTGCCGCAATAAGTGACACCGAGGTAGCCTCGGCCGCGTGGAATGCAGTTGGGATGCGGATAAGGCGGATGAGAATTTCCGCAAACACGGCGTGACGTTCGAAGAGGCCGAGACCGTCTTCCGCGATCCGCTCATGCAGACCATGTTCGACGACGAGCATTCCGAGGGCGAAGACCGTTTCGTTAGCATCGGAGAGTCGATTCGCCGCCACACGCTCGTCATTTGGTTCACGCCGCGCAACGACAAGCCCCATCTGATCGGCGCACGCGAAGCGACGCGCCGGGAAAGGAGACGCTATATGCGTGGAGACGAGATCCGCGATGAGCCGCCGCTCGACGAGATGAAAGCCGAATACGATTTCTCGAACGCCAGGCGAGGTCTTTGGTTCTTGCCGAACCTGCGCATCACCATCCACCTCGATCCCGACGTGAGCAAGGTGTTCCCAACCGAGGAGGCGGTCCACAAAGCGCTGCGGTATCTGATCAAGAACGGTGTCACGCACGAAATCTCAGAGGACGATTAGCGTCCCTTCGTTGCCCGTGAGCGCCTCGCGGAGATGCTCGATATCCGTGATCAGCACCTCCCGCCCACGCTTGCGCACGAATTGCATCGCCGCGTCGATCTTCGGCCCCATCGAGCCCGCCGGGAACTGCCCCTCGGCGAGATAGCGCTCCGCGTCGGCCACGGCGAGCCGGGAGAGGAACTGTTCCGACGGCTTGCCGAAGTCGATCGCTACCTTCGGCACGCCCGTCAGCACGATGAACATATCCGCGTCGAGGTCCGCCGCCAGCAGCGCGGACGCGTAGTCCTTGTCGATCACCGCCTCCACGCCCCGCCACTGGCCGTCGCGGCCGCGCACCACGGGGATTCCGCCGCCGCCCGCGGCGATCACCACTGCGGCACCGGAAAGCATGTACTTGATCGTCTCGAGATTCAGAATGCGCAGCGGCTTCGGCGACGCCACCACGTGGCGCCAGCCGCCGCGCGACGCGTCCTCGCGCATCGTCCATCCGAGGTCGCGCTCGAGCGCCTCGGCGCGGTAGCGCGTGAAAAACGGGCCGATCGGCTTCGTCGGGCGCTTGAACGCCGGATCGTTCGGATCGACTTCGACTTCCGTCAGGATAGTGGCCACCTCGCCGCCGAGGCCGATCGACTCCAGGCGGCTGCGGATCGCCAGCTGCAGCATGAACCCCATCGACCCCTCGGTCTGCGCCACGCAGACGTCGAGCGACTGCGGCGGGATCTTCGTCGACGCCTCTTCGTTCTGGATCAGGATGTTGCCGACCTGCGGCCCGTTGCCGTGCACTACGATCAGCCTGTAGCCGTGACGCACGATCTCGGCGAGCCAGCGCGCGGCTTGCTTGGCGCGCGCGATCTGCTCCTCCTGCGTGCCGCGGTCCTCGGGGCGCAGCAGGGCGTTGCCGCCGAACGCCACCACCGCGAGCTTCGGGGCCATCAGACGTCCTCGCGCTCGAGCGGCATGGTCATGCAGCGTGGCCCGCCGCGCGCGCGCGACAGCTCGTGCCCCTGCATCTGGATCGCGTACTTCCGGTTCGTCCACGTCTCCAGCTCGGTGCGCCCGAGCAGCAGGTCGTCCTCGTACACGATGTGATACCCGTGCGCCGCCAGCTCCTCGGCCGTGCGCACGTTGCGCTCGTAGAGCAGGATGATGCCGGGCGCCAGCGCGAATGCATTCGCGCCGTCCGTCCACTGCTCGCGCTGCTGATCGACGGCACGCTTGCCGCCGCAGTAGATCGGATCGAGCTCGAAACCGCGCCGGCGCAGCGCGCCGAGGAGCGACTTCTGGGGCGAGAACGAGATCGAACGCTTGGTCAGATCGATCGCGTACACCGAGGCGGCCTGGCTGCCGTCGGGGAGGATCACCGGCGGATAAATCAGGCACTCGTTCCGGCTCGTGAACGTGAACACCGTGTCGAGGTGCATGAACGAGCGCTGCCGCGGCAGATCGACGGCGAGAATCGTGCGCACGCCGGAGTCCGACTTCTTCAGGGCGCGCGCGAGCTGCTGCACGCCGGCGCGGTTCGTCCGCTCCGTGACGCCGAGGAGGATCAGATCGCGGGCAGCGACGATCACGTCGCCCCCTTCGAGCGTCGGCGCCTTGCGGCTAGCCGGGCGCTCGCGCTCGTCGCCGGCCATGAAGTCGGTGTGGATGCGGCCGCCGTTGCGGAAGCGCGGGTGGTTCTCGATCACATACTTCGACAGCAGCGACTCGCGGCGTCGCGCCTGCGTGGCCATGCCGCAGATCACGACGCCGTCGCCCACGACCACCTGCGGATCGCGGGCGAAAAAGTAGTTCGGGACGGGGTAGAGCTCGAACTTCGGCAGCTCGCCGCCGCCCTTCTCGCTCGGGATGCCGCCGATCAGCACCTCCGCGAGCGCGGCCGCGCGCTGCTCGCGCAGCCAGTGAGTGAGGCGCCGGGTGAAGCCGTTGCGCTTGGCGAGGTCGCGGACGATCAGGTCTTTTTTCTCGTCGTCCTCGAGCACTTCCTCAAGCAAGTCCTGCGTGTCGAGCACCTCGTCGGCGACGAAGCGGATCAGTTGCTGGAAGCGCCGGTGCTCCTCGCGCGCGACTTGGCCGTAGAGAATGTCGTCGAAGAGAAGCTGGTTCATCATGGGCGGGACCATGACGTCGATCTCGCGCCCCGGTAAATGCACGAGGACGCTTTTCAGCCGCCCGATCTCGCTGGTCACGTTCAACCGCATGCGCGCGGCAGTATAGATACGACGGATTCGCGCGTCGAACCGTAGAATGAAAACGAGCATGCGTCGATGTTCGCTTGCCGTCCTGTTGCTGGTGGCGACAGCTGCGTCCGCCGCGCCGCGCATCAGCTTCGTCCGCCGCGTCGCGGCTGCCCACGACCTCGCGCCGGCCGAGCGCGTCGCGGTCATCTACGCCATCGGCGACAGCGACAAGGTGCTGACCTTCGTCGACCGCTTCGTCGACGTCGTCGCGCGGGCCGGCACGCTGCGCATCGTGAATGCGGTCGAGAACAACCATCACTACGCCGGGCTTGACGGCGGCTCGATCACGGCGCTGCGCCACGACCACCCGGCCGACGCCTACCTCGGCGTGAACGTCTTCACCTGCAGCGGCGTCGAGCGAAGCGCCGAAGGGAGCGAGCACGACGTCGACGGCGGGCGCATCAAGCGAACGCACCATTGGATCGACGCCACCTGCACCGCGCGCGTCGACGTCCTCGGCCGCGACGGCAGGAAGCTCTTCTCCTATCACGTCCGCGGCGAAGGAACGTCGCCGCGGGCGACCACGCTCAGCGATGACGAGAAAGAGGTCGCGTACGAGCAGGCCGCGCGCTACGCCGCGAACGTGGCGGCCGAGGAGATCACGCCGAGGAGCGTGAGGGAGTCGATCGAGCTCGAGGAGAGCGCCCCCGCGTTCGGCGACGGCATGGCAATGATCGATGCCGGACGGCTCAACGATGCGCGCGCCATTTGGGAGGAGGCGCTGCGGCGCCATCGCGACTCCGCGGCGCTGAACTTCAATTTGGCAGCGCTCTCAGAAGCGACCGGCGACCTGGAAGCCGCGCGAGGCTACTTCCAGGCCGCCGTCAAACTCTCGCCGAAAGAGACTCGCTACAAGAGCGAGCTGCAGCTCTTCCAAAAGCGCGTCAGGCGTTCAGCGCCTTGACGTTGATCTGGATCTGCTTCGGCTTCGCCTCTTCGAGCTTCGGGATCTCGATCTCCAGCACGCCGTTGACGTAATTCGCGGCGATGTGGTTCGCGTCGACGCTGCGCGGCAGCGAGAACGAGCGGATGAAGCTGCCGTACGTGCGCTCGATGCGGTGATAGTTGCGGTCGTCCTTCCGCTCGAACTGGCGCTCGCCGCTGACGGTGAGCACGCCGTTCTCGAAGGCCACCTTGAGGTCGTTCTCGTTCATGCCGGGGACCTCGACCTTCACCACGATCTTGTCGGTCTCCTCAGCGACGTCGACCGCGGGCGCCCATGTGCCGCTCTCGCGAACGTCGTCGAGGAAGTTGAAACGGCCGAAGAAAGGCTCCAGGAACCGGGGCTGAAGTGTCAGATACATGGTTTTTCCTCCTTGATCTGAGTGTTTCTGACTCATGTCATTGGCTTAAACATTAGCTCTTTGCGCTCATATTTCCAATTGAAATGCACCGTTCACAAATTTGTTCAGTCCCTCGCATGTCGCAAGTTCTCCCATCCACCGCCGAGGGGAACCTCAGCCGTGAGGTCGCCCGCCGCCGCACCTTCGCCATCATTTCGCACCCCGACGCCGGCAAAACGACGCTGACGGAGAAGCTCCTCCTCTACGGCGGCGCCATCGACATGGCCGGCGCCGTGCGCGCCCGCAAGGGCCAGCGCCACGCCACCTCGGACTGGATGGCCATGGAGCAGAGTCGCGGGATCTCGATTACGTCGACCGCGCTGCAATTCGAGTACGGCGGCTGCTGCCTGAACCTTCTCGACACCCCCGGGCACGAGGATTTTTCGGAAGACACGTACCGGACGCTGGCCGCGACCGACAGCGCCGTCATGGTGCTCGACGCGGCGAAGGGCATCGAGCCGCAGACGCGCAAGCTCTTCGAAGTCTGCCGCATGCGCCAGATCCCCATCGTCTGTTTCATCAACAAGCTCGACCAGCCGGGGCGCGATCCCTTCGAGCTCATCGGCGAGATCGAGCGCGAGCTGGGCGTCGGCGCCGTGCCGATGAACTGGCCGATCGGCAGCGGCCCGACGTTCCAGGGTGTCTTCGACCTCCGCGACCAGCGCGTGCTCCGCTTCGAGCGCACCGCGCACGGAAAGTCGATCGCGCCGGTGACGGTGAGCGGCCTCGACGACCCGCGCCTCGAGGCGGAGATCGGCCCGACGGCGTGGAGCGACCTGCGCGACGCCGCGGAGCTCCTGGCCGGCGCCGGCGCGGAGTTCGATGACGCCGCGTTCCTCCGCGGCAAGGTCATCCCGGTCTACTTCGGCTCGGCGATCAACAACTTCGGCGTGCAGCCGTTCCTCGACGCCCTGCTCGAGCTCGCGCCGCCGCCCTCGCCGCGCGTCGCGCACAAACCGAACGGCGAGAGCGTCGAAGTCGCGCCCGACGACGACGGCTTCACCGGCTTCGTCTTCAAGATCCAGGCGAACATGGACAAGCGCCACCGCGACCGCCTGGCGTTTCTGCGCATCACCTCCGGCGTGTTCGAAAAGGACATGTCCGTCTTTCACTCCCGCCTCGGCCGCGAGGTGCGCATGACGCGCCCGCACCGGCTCTTCGCGCGCGAGCGCGAGACGATCGACGTGGCGTATCCGGGCGACGTGATCGGCTTCGTCAACCCCGGCCTCTTCCGCATCGGCGACGCCGTGTCGTCGAGCGAGCCGCTGGAGTTCGACCGCATCCCGCGCTTCGCGCCGGAGCACTTCGCCATCCTGCGCGCGAAGCAGGTGACGAGCCGCAAGCAGTTCCGGAAGGGAATCGAGCAGCTCGAAGAGGAGGGGGCGATGCAGCTCTTCACGCCGCACGACGGATTGCGCTCGGAGCCGATCGTCGCCGTCGTCGGCGAGCTGCAATTCGACGTGCTGCAATCGCGCCTGGCCAGCGAGTACAACGTGGAGACGACGCTGGAGCGGCTGCCCTACAAGCTCGCCCGCTGGGTATCGAAGCCGATCGATGAGGTCGAGAAGCTGTCGCTGCCGAGCCGCACGCGCCTCACGACCGACACGCACGGCCACGCCGTCGTGCTCTTCACCTCGGCGTGGGAGCTCGACATGGCACAGAAGGACAACGCTGGCGCAGAATTCTTGTCTGCGTCGTAGCCGACTCGGTCTCGTAATTCGCCGCGATCCAGACCATGAGCCGCCGATCGTAGTCGACGCCGAAGCCGCGCGAGCCATACTCGGCGACGTCGCGGTTGACGAGCGCGATGTGCTGGGGCGGACGGGCGTTGATCTCGCGCAGGATCTGATCTTCGATGTGGGCATCCGCCGTTTCGGGAGGCGTGAACGTGTGGAACGACAGCGGCGTGGTCGTCCGCGTCAGGTAGTTGATGGTGATCCCCTCGGGAATGACCAAGAGCGTGCCGGTCAAATGCAGCGCGCTGATGGCCCGCGCCCGCTCGGCGTTGTGGTCGTAGAACGTACCGCGCACGCTGACGATCGGATAGACCTTCACGCTCCAGCGCTCGTGCTGCTCCCACAGATCGCGCGCGCAGAGCAGGGCCACGAGCACGAGCCACGCCGGCGACGGCCACCGCTCGAAGAGAACGTAGGCGATGAGCGCGTAAACCGGCACGATGAGGACGAAGCCGTACCACGCCGGCGCGACGTTGAACGGGACGCGCAACGTCGTGGCGACGGCGAAGACGGCGAAGACGGCGAGCGGCGAGCGGCGCTCTTTGACGAGCGCGTAGGCGAGCAGCGCGAGCTGGAGGAAAAACCAGGCCCGGAAGAAGCCGTGATACGCGAGCGGGACCATTAGAAGGATCGCCAGCCACCACCGGCTGCGCCGCAGCAGCCACGCGACGGCGAGGATGCCGAGGAGCGCCAGAAGGTGATCCCAGGCCGGACGGCCGGCGACGACGGCGAAGAAATGCCTCGCGCTCGCGTTCGTGAGGCCGAAGAGATTCATCTCCGGGAACATCCGCACGACGACCGCGAGCGACAGCAGCCACGCGCCGGCGAAAACGGCGACCTGCCGCAACGTCACGCGTCTCGTGATCGCCAGAACGACGACGATCAGTGCGACGCCGGCCGCGTACTCGACCTTGCACCACGACGCCAGGAAGAGCGCGGTCAGGGCGACCGGCACGCGCCCGTTCAGCACCGCCGCCAGCGCCATGACGACGAACATCATTCCGAGCGTGGCCGCGTACGAATACGGGAAGAGGAAATTCGCCCCCCACGTCGACGCGCCGCACATGCTCAGCGCCACGAAGAAGAGCGCCGCAACCGTCGCTGCGATCGCATTGCGCCGCAGCGAGAGCCACAGGCAAACCGCGATCACCGCCGACTGCACGAGCCCGAGAATCGTGTACGCGGCCAGCGACCGCGCCGGCATCAGCGCCAACAGATACGGCGCGAGCGGCGGGTACTCGTAGCGTAAATCGCGGTACAGCTTCTCGCCGCGCGCGAGCTGCTCGGGGATGTAGAGGTCGCGGCCGGTGTCGATGATCGGATCGAGCCAGCGCTGCCACGATTGCAGCAGCGTGACCGCCGCAACGATCAAAACAACGGCGGCGCCCAGTGTCATCCTGAGCCGCGAAGACGGCGAAGAATCCCCCACCTCGACGGCGAGGGGATCCTTCGCTTCGCTCAGGATGACACTCACTCCCGAATCGTTTCCGGATCCACGCCCACCGACGCGCACCACTCCCGGTACGCGAACGGCGAGATCTCCGACGGCTTGATCTCGCTCCGTCCGCCCCAGAACACGTTCGTGTACGAGACCGGAATCCCCACCGCCTCGAGGTGCTCGTCGATGGCCTTCTTGTGCGCGAGCACGAGCTGCTTGTCCGTCCCGTGCGCCACGGCCATGATGTTGACGTGGCGGAACTCCTCGCCCCCCTCCCGCCAGTAGCAGTGCGTGAGGATGTCGAAGCGCCCCACCTCCCGCCCCGCCTCCATCTCGCGCCCCGGAGGCACGGCCCAGTGAAAGAGACCGTTGAAGCGCGTGACGCGCTCGCCCGTCTGCAGCGGCTTCACATGCTCGAGGAACGTGGAGAAACGTCCGATCACCTTCCGCGCGTTGAGCGACTCCGCCACTTCGTAGAACTCATCGAGCGGCACGCCCGCCTCGTCCGCGCGGCGACGCCACACGTCGCGCACGATCTCCCCCGGCGCCAGCTCGCGCTTGAGTGCCGTCAGCACGCGCCATTCGCGGTCGGTGAGCTCGACCTTCGTCGTGTCCTTCACCTCCGCCAGCTCGTCCGACTTGCTCCCCGGCTCCATCCCCTTGCGCCGCACGTGGCCGACGCCGAGGGCGAAAATCCGCTTGGCCGGCATCACGCGGAAATGCTCGGCGCCGGTGATCCGCGCCAGCACCGCGCAATGCTTCTCCACCGAATACCCCTGCGGCACCTTCACCGTCGTCCACAGCCGGTAATTCGAGCCCGGCGTCGCCGCGTCGGTCGAGCGCGTCACGACGTGGCCGGAGAAGGGATCTTTCTGAAACATGTAATCGAAAGCGTCGTCGAGCGCGCCCGGCGGGTACTGCCACGCCACGAGCGCCCCCTCCGCAAGGTTCGTGGCCATCAGCGTCTGCCGCACGCGGCGGATCGTCCCGGCGCGGAGCATGGCCCGGATCCGCTCCATCACCGTCTCGACGTCGACGCCCGACTTCGCCGCGATCTCGCCGAACGGGTCGCGCACGAAGCCTTGAATCCGGTCCTCGGAGATGGCGAGGATTTGGGCGTTGACGGGCTCGGTGTGGGCGATCGGGGTTTCGGTAGCGGCGGACATGTTCGTAGTTTATGACTTCCGGCACGGGTGCGGGCGCACGCCGGAGCCTACATTGTTCCCATGGCCCGCAAGATCTTCGCCCTCTTCCGCGCCTTGGTCGTCGCTCCGGTCTTCATCCTGATCTGGCTCCGCTGGCTGCCGCTTTGGATTCAAGGTCCGGACGTTTTCGCCGATCCCCGCCCCCTCGGCTGGATCGTCGTCGCCGTCGGCGCGGTCATCGGCCTCCCCTGCGTCTGGGAGTTCGCCTGGCGCGGCCTCGGCACGCCGGCGCCGTTCGATCCGCCGCGCCGGCTCGTCGTCACCGGACCCTACCGCTACGTGCGCAACCCGATGTACGTCGGCATGGGCATCGCGATCGCCGGTTTCGCCATCGTCTTTCCGCACGGCGCCGCCATCTTCCTCAGCGAGATGGCCGCGGCGTTCGCCCTCGTCTTCGTTTTCATCGTCGTCTACGAGGAGCCGATGCTGCGGCACCTCTTCGGCGACGACTACGCCGAGTACTGCCGCAACGTGCGCCGCTGGATTCCGCGGCTCTCTCCGTGGTACGCTCCGGCGCACCTGGAATGATTTGGCTGGGCCGCTTGCAACCAGGATAAAAAAAGCTAAAGAGCCGGAACGCAGCACGACTCTAAGTGGCCCCGCGAATTTCGCGGGGCGTTTTGTTTTTTGGGAGAACCCTCATGGCGCAACCCGATCGCACCGACGAGCTTCGCGACCTCCTCCGCCGCCGCATTCTCATCCTCGACGGCGCGATGGGGACGATGATCCAGCGCTACAAGCTGGATGAAGCTGCGTACCGCGGCGAGCGCTTCGCCGCACACCCGCGCGATCTGAAAGGCGCGAACGACCTCCTCTGCCTCACCCGGCCGAGCGTCATCGAAGAGATCCACCGCCACTACCTCGACGCCGGCGCCGACATCATCGAGACCAACACCTTCAACGCCCAGGCGATCTCGATGAGCGACTACGGCCTCGAGGACGTCTGCTACGAGATCAATCTGGAAGCGGCGCGCATCGCCCGCCGCGCCGCCGACGCCTACGGCAACCGCTTCGTCGCCGGCGCGATGGGGCCGACCAACCGTACCGCCTCGCTCTCCCCCGACGTCAACAACCCCGCCTTCCGCAGCGTGTCATTCCACGACCTCGTCGACGCCTACTACGACGAAGTGCGCGGCCTCGTCGACGGCGGCGTCGACATCCTCCTCCCCGAAACGACGTTCGACACGCTCAACATCAAGGCCGCGATCTTCGCCATCGAAAAGTACTTCGCCGAAACGGGCATTCGCCTGCCGGTCATGCTCAGCGTCACCATCACCGACGCTTCCGGCCGCACGCTGAGCGGCCAGACCGTCGAAGCCTTCTGGAACTCCGTCTCCCACGCAAACGCCATCAGCGTCGGCATCAACTGCGCGCTCGGCGCGGCGGAGATGCGCCCGCACGTCGAAGAGCTGGCGTCGATCTCGCCGCTCTTCCTCTCCTGCTATCCGAACGCCGGCCTTCCCAACGCCCTCGGCGAGTACGACGAGACGCCGCGGTCGATGGCCAAGCTCCTGCGCGAGTTCGCTGAGAACGGCTGGCTCAACGTCGTCGGCGGCTGCTGCGGCACGACGCCGGAGCACATCCGCGCCCTCGCCGAGGCCGTGAAGGATCTCGAGCCGCGCGTGCCGGCCACGCCGGAGAAGTGGCTGCGCCTCTCCGGCCTCGAGCCGCTCACCGTGCGTCCCGACTCGAACTTCATCATGGTCGGCGAGCGCACCAACGTCACCGGCTCGCCGCAGTTCGCGAAGCTCGTCAAGGCCGGCGACCTCGAAGCGGCGCTCGCCGTCGCCAAACAGCAGATCGAAGGCGGCGCCAACATCCTCGACGTCAACATGGACGAGGGGCTCCTCGACTCCGAGAAGGTCATGCACGACTTCCTCAACCTCATCGCCTCGGAGCCCGACATCGCCAAGGTCCCGCTCATGATCGACAGCTCCAAGTGGAGCGTCATCGAGGCGGGACTCCAGTGCACGCAGGGGAAGTCCGTCGTCAACTCGATCTCGCTCAAAGAGGGCGAAGAGAAGTTTCGCGAGGAAGCGCGCCTCATCCGCCGCTACGGCGCCGCCGTCGTGATCATGGCCTTCGACGAGAGCGGCCAGGCCGACACGATCGAGCGCAAGGTCGAGGTCTCGTCGCGCGCCGCCGACATCCTCCTCGACGAAGGCTTCGACGAGAGCGACATCATCTTCGACCCCGCCGTCCTCACCGTCGCCACCGGCATGGAGGAGCACGCGAATTACGGCGTCGCCTTCATCGAAGCGGTGCGCCGGCTTCGGCAGAAATACCCGCGCGCCAACGCCTCCGGCGGCATCAGCAACGTCTCCTTCTCCTTCCGCGGCAACAAGACCGTGCGCGAGGCCATGCACGCGGCGTTTCTCTACCACGCCATCCACGCCGGCCTAACGATGGGCATCGTCAACGCCGGCCAGTTGGCGATCTACGAAGAGATCCCGAAGGACCTTCTCGAGCTCGTCGAGGACGTGCTGCTCAACCGCCGCCCCGACGCCACCGAGCGCCTCCTCGCCTTCGCCGATTCCGTCAAAGGCCAGACCGCCCGCGCCGAAAAAGAAGAAGCGGCGTGGCGCGGCGGCACGGTCGAGGAGCGCCTCTCGCACGCGCTCGTCAAAGGCATCGTCGACTACCTCGAGACCGACCTCCCGGAAGCGCGCACGAAGTACCCGACCGCGCTCTCCATCATCGAAGGGCCGCTGATGGACGGGATGAACGTCGTCGGCAATCTCTTCGGCGCGGGGAAGATGTTCCTCCCGCAGGTCGTGAAGAGCGCGCGGGTGATGAAGAAGGCCGTGGCCTGGCTGCTGCCGTTCATGGAAGCGGAGAAGGCCCAGGCCGGCGACACCGCGGCGCGCGGCAAGATCCTGCTGGCCACGGTGAAGGGCGACGTCCACGACATCGGCAAGAACATCGTCGGCGTGGTTCTCGGCTGCAACAACTACGAAGTCATCGACCTTGGCGTGATGGTTCCGGCCGACAAGATCCTCGACACGGCAAAGAAGGAGAACGTCGACATCGTCGGCCTCTCCGGCCTGATCACGCCGTCGCTCGACGAGATGGTGCACGTGGCGCGCGAGATGGAGCGTCGCGACTTCCAGGTCCCGCTGCTCATCGGCGGCGCCACGACGTCGAAGCTCCACACCGCCGTGCGCATCGCTCCGCGCTACTCCGAGCCGACCGTGCACGTGCTCGACGCCTCGCGCGCCGTCGGCGTCGTCTCTGCCTTGCTCGGCGAGAAGAAGACCGAGCTCGCCGAATCCGTTCGCAAAGAGTACGAAAAGCTCCGCGACGCGCAGGCCTCGCGCGAGGCGATCACGATCCTGCCGCTCGACGAAGCGCGCCGCCGCCGCCCGTCGCTCACGTACGACCGCACGCCGCCCCCGCCCTTCCTAGGCGCGCGCGTCCTCGACGTTCCGCTCGACCAGATCGAGCCGTTCATCGACTGGGCGCCGTTCTTTCAGGCGTGGGAAGTTCGTTCCGCGCAAGCGTCCGAGCTCCTCGAGGACGGCCGCAAGCTCCTGCACGAGATCATCGAGAAACGCCTGCTGAAAGCGCGCGCGGTCTACGGCTTCTGGCGCGCCCGCAGCAGCGGCGACGACATCGAGCTCGTCGACGAGCTCCGCGTCCTGCACACGCTGCGGCAGCAGCAGGAGACGACCACCGGCGTCAACCTGGCGCTGGCCGACTTCGTCGCGCCGGCGGACGACTACGTCGGCGGCTTCGCCGTCACCGCAGGCATCGGCTGCGGCGAGCTCGTCGCCCGCTTCGAGAACGATCACGACGACTACAACGCCATCATGACCAAGTCCCTCGCCGACCGGTTGGCCGAGGGGCTCGCGGAGATGCTGCATCGCGACGTGCGCCTGTCGTGGTATGCGCCGGACGAGAGCCTCTCGAACAAGGAGCTCATCGCCGAGAAATACCGCGGCATCCGCCCTGCGCCCGGCTATCCCGCGCAGCCGGACCACACCGAGAAGCAGACGCTCTTCGACTTGCTGCAGGCGGAGCGCGCCGGCATCGAGCTCACCGAGTCGTTCGCCATGCTGCCCGCCGCGTCGGTCAGCGGCTTCTACTTCGCGCATCCGCAGGCGCGCTACTTCGCCGTCGGCAAGATCGGGAAGGACCAGGCCGGCGACTACGCGAAGCGGAAGGGCATGCCGCTCGCCGCCGTCGAGCGCTGGCTCGCCCCGATTCTCGGCTACGAGCCCGAAGAGGCGGCGGAAGATCCCTCGCCCCGCTTGCGGGGAGAGGGTGCCCTGAGCGCAGCGAAGGGCGGGTGAGGGGCGAACGTCGGGAAGCGCAAGCCCCTCATCCGGCGCTGCGCGCCACCTTCTCCCCGCTCGGCGGGGAGAAGGCCCCAATTAACTGCTAATCCGGCGCGCTGCTTGACCGTACCGGTTGGTTGACCACCGTCTGGAACGATCCCGCGGCCGAGTCGAACAGCAGCACCAGGTGCAGCGTCACCGGCCCGTTCGCGCCCGACACCGTCGAAATCGCTACGTTGCCCGATCCGACGAGCTCCACCGTCACGTCCCGGCCGGGATCGATCGTCATGTCGAACGGCCGCGACATCGGCCCGACGTTGTACGCCCCCACGCCGATCGAATTGAGATCGATCCGCTTGAGCGTCAGCGGCTCTTTTGCCACGTTGCGCACCTGCACGAGATAGCGCAGCGTGATCGGGCCGAAGAGCTGGCGCGGCACGGCCGAGGTCTGCTCGACCGTCACCTCCGGCTCCGGCACGGGCGACGTCCGCGCCGCCGAGCAGGCGGCCAGAAGAACCAGCAGGAGCGTTCTTACTGCAGGTATTTCAGCGACTCCTTGGCCGTGGCGGCGTCTTTGCCGTTCGGCTCGAGCTCGAGGTACTTCTGCAGATTCTGCTTCGCCTCGGCCATCTTGCCCGTGCGGATGTAGACCATGCCGAGCTCGAAGTACGGCTGCCCGAACTTGTCGTTCGCGGCGATGGCCTGCCGGAGCAGCGGCTCCGCCTCGGCATCCTTACCGGCATTGAGCAACTTCACCGCGTCGTTGAACAGCACGGCCGCGTCGGCCGGCATCTTCTTCTTCGCCTCGGCCGCCTTGGCCTTGTCGCCGGTCGCCGAGTACGAGTCGTACAGCACCGAGTACATGTCGGTCTCGTCGGGCGCGATTTCCAGCGCCTTGTTCGCCGCCTCGATCGCGCCGGGGTACTCCTTCGCCCTCAGACTGGCGCGCGCCAGCGCCTCCCACGCCGCAATCATCTCCGGCCTCGCCTTCAGCACTTCCTTGAACTTGGCGATGGCCTCGGAGACCTTGCCCTCGTTGTAGAGGTGCGCGCCCTCGTTGTAGGCGACGACGTTCGGATCGGCCGCGCGCCCCTTGCCCGCGTCGGTCGTGTTCATCGTGGCGGTCGCGCCGGCCGGCTGCAGCTCGACGTCCTTCGCGTTCATCTCGCCGCCGATCTTGAGCTTCATCACCTCGTCGTAGGGCTGATAGCCCGGCGCCGACCAGGTGAACTTGTACTTGATCGTACCGTCGACGAGCATGAGCTGATACGTGCCGTCGTTCTTCCCCTTGTAGTCCTGCGTGAAGTTGCGCTTCTCCTGCGCGACGACGTTGACCGTCACGTTCGGCACCGGCTTCTTCGTGACGGCGTCGACGACCTTCCCGGACATGCGTGCTTCGGTCAGGGCGAAGGCGTTCGCGGCGATGGCAAACAGGCAGAGGGCGAGTGCTTTCCGAATCATGGTTGCTCCAATGACAAATACGTTTGGTCCTTTAATCCTCGCTCGTAATCCTGCAGCAGCCTCATCCCTTCGGTGGGCTTGAGGCGGTCGGCTTTGATGGCGGCGTCGATCTGCGTCTTCATCCGCTTCTCCAGGTCGCGCCAATCGTATTGCGTCATGGCCAGGACCTCGCCGATCGAGTTTCCCGGGATCTCTTCCTCGATGTAGAAGCCGCTCTCCTCGTCGGGGTCGAGGAAAACGTGCACCTCGTTGACGCGGCCGAAGAGGTTGTGGATGTCGCCCATGATGTCCTGGTAGGCGCCGGTGAGAAAGATGCCGAGGTAGTAGGGCTCGTTGTTGCGGAGCTCGTGCAGCGGCAGCGTGTCGCGCACGTCGGAGAGGTCGATGAACTTCGAGACCTTGCCGTCGGAGTCGCAGGTAATGTCGACGAGCGTCGACTCGAGCTGCGGCCGCTCGTTCAAGCGATGGATCGGCACGATCGGAAAGAGCTGCCCGAGCGCCCAGTGGTCGAGGAGCGACTGGAAGACGGAGAAGTTGCAGATGTGCTGGTCCGCCAGCTCCACGTTGAAGTCCTTCAGATCCTCGGGGACTTCTTCGGGATCCATGTGCTGGACGATCGACTGCAGCCGTTCGGCGACCTGCCAGAAAAGCTCCTCGAGCCGCGCTTTGACCGGCAGATCGAGTAATCCGACTTCGAAGAGGTTCTGCGCCTGCTCCTTGATCTGCTGCAGGTCGTGCCACGACTCGTTGAGATTTTCGTCGCCGAGGCGCTGGTCGATGGCGATGATCTCGCGGATGAGCTTGTGGTCGGCGGCGCGCGGCGTCAGCGGCTCGATCGGCGTCTTCTCGATCGATCCGAAGGCCTGCACGACGAGCACGGAGTGATGCGCGACGATCGCGCGTCCCGACTCGGAGACGATGTTCGGATGCTGCACTTTCTCGTCGTCGCAGACGTCCATGATGTTGTAGACGATGTCGCTCGCGTACTCCTCGAGCGTGTAATTCATCGAAGAGTGGAACTCCGAACGCGAGCCGTCGTAGTCGATGGCCAGTCCGCCGCCGACGTCGAGATACTGGAGCGGATGGCCCATCTTGTGGAGCTTCGCGTAGTACATCGCTGCCTCGCGCACGGCGCGCTTGATCGTGAAGATGTCGGGGATCTGCGAGCCGATGTGGAAGTGGAGCAGCTTGAACGCCGACTCCATCTTGGCCTCGCGCAGGATCTCGATCGCTTCGAGGATCTCGGCGGTCGATAGTCCGAACTTCGCATGCTCGCCGCCGGACGTCGCCCACTTCCCCTTGCCCTTCGACAGCAGGCGAACGCGGATGCCGATCCACGGCTCGACATTCATCTCCGCGGCAATCTTCGCGATGGCGCGAATCTCCGAGAGCTTCTCGGCGATGAGGATGATCTTCTTATCGAGCTTTCGGCCGAGCATCGCCATGCGGATGAACGTCGGATCCTTGTACCCGTTGCAGACGATCAGCGCCTCGGGATCGCCGTGCATCGCCAGTCCCGCGAAGATCTCGGGCTTCGATCCGACTTCGAGTCCGTAGTTGAACGGCTTGCCGGCGTCGAGGATCTCCTCCACCACTTCGCGAAGTTGATTCACCTTGATCGGAAACACGCCGCGATACGAACCGCGATAGTGATGTTCGTCGATGGCACTGTTGAACGCGCTGTTGAGCGTCTCGACGCGATGGCGCAGGAGATCCTGAAAGCGAATGAGAATCGGCGCGTCGAGATTCATTCCCTTCGCTTCGCGCACCACGTCGATGATCGGAATGCCGACGCCGTTTTCCTGCAGCGGCGCGACCGTCATATC
>DATDFB010000272.1:0-11971 GCA_036522835.1 Thermoanaerobaculia bacterium
GTCGGGCACGCCGAGGACGTTGATCGATGCCTCGACCACGCCCTTGTCGTGTTGCCGGAGACGATCTTTGACCAGTTTGCGCTGTTCCTTCGTCAACGGCGTGACCTCTTCGATCTGCGAGCTCATGGTGCGCAACTGCGCGATGACGGCTTCGGGGGTCAGCTTGGTGGTTTCCGGGATCGGATTACTCATGACATGGCTCCTTTGCGAGCAGTCAGGCCGGAGGGAACGTCACGACTCGTCGACAAGTGCGAGGCGGCCACCGGCTGGAAGTCCCGGCCACGCGCCGGCACCTCCGGTTGATGTTCTCCCGAGGCGTGCACGCACACCTCGAGTGCCCGCGGCAGGAGGAGCAAGCTCAACTCCCGCAACAGTACGGATCTGATGTGCTATCCAGCACGTCCGTACCGCCGACAGCCGCCGAAGCCGGAAGTCTCGCGACCTTCGGCTTCGTGTCAAAGGTACGAATGAGCCCGCCGGGAGGTTCCGCCGAGCGGTCAAGTTGTAACCGTGCTCGCACGACGTGGAGCAATGTTCCAGACCCTCGGAGCGCGTGCTCGCACGACGTGGAGCAACGTTCCACGCCCTCGGAGCAGTGCTCGCACGACGCGGAGCAATGTTCCAGACCCTCGGAGCACGTGCTCGCACGACGTGGAGCAATGCTCCACACCCTCGGAGCGCGTGCTCGCACGATGTGGAGCAATGCTCCACACCCTCGGAGCACCTGCTCGCACGGTGTGGAGCCATGCTCCACGCCCCTGGAGCAGGTGCACGCACGGTGCGGAGCGAGTCCCATCCCTCATGCCGAAGGGCAGCGGCGAGCCGGACACCGTCCCGACGCGTCACGTCCCGTGCTTTTCCAGAAAAACCGTGACGGCGGCCTTACTGACACGTCCCTCGGCCACGCCGATCACGAGATCGTAGAACGCATCCTCGTCAGCATCGACTTCGATCCCCTTCATTTCGAGAAAGGTCAGCGCTGCTGCCACCGCGGTTCGCTTATTTCCATCCAGAAAGGGGTGGTTCCGACAGATGCCATGGAGATACGCCGCAGCCATCGCGAAGACCGTCTCGTGGAGAAACGTGCCGTCGAAGGTTGCTTCGACGCTCCCCACCGCCGACTCGAGACGTCCGACATCGCGGATTTTGGACGATCCGCCGAAAAGGCGGATCTGTTCGGCGTGGAGGCTGAGCACCTCGTCGAGCGTGAGGAACAGCGGAGTCATCACTCGCTGAGCCGTTTGAAAAGACCGGCATATTTGCGGCTGATCTTTTCCGCGGCATTGCGAAACTTGCGGTCGCGCGCGGCGCTGCGTTTCGGGGCGATGACGATGATTTGGCCGTTCGTCGAGACTTCGACTTCGGCATCCTCATCCAGTCCCAGCTCCTCGAGCAATGGCTTATCGAGAACCACCGCGATGCTATTGCCGGTTCTCGTCAGTTTCTTGATCATTGTCTGTACAGAATACCATCGAGCGTACGTACGAGCCGCGAGATTGGATCGAACGGCTGCAGCGCCCGCGCCGCGAAGATCGCCTTCACCATGAGATCCCTACCCGGCCGCCGATCCTTGTCTCATCAATGGTGCGACATCGGCGGCTGCAGCGGCGCCACCTCCACCACCGTCATCATCCCCACGTCCTCGTGCGAGAGGATGTGGCAGTGCAGCACGAAGTAGCCGGGGTAATCGACGAAGCGGCTGCGCATCTTGAAATAGCCCGGCACGTTCTTATCGCCGAACGTGTTCCCGGCCGGGATCGAGTAGACGTCGCGCCAGATCCGCGCCGGCGGCCTCACCTGGTCGCACGGCTTCCACGTCTTCTTGTCGTTCACGTCGATGTGGCACTGTCCCGGCCCGGCCGAGCCGGTTGTGTACACCGGCGTGGTGTTGTCGGCGAGCTTCGCGTTCGGGTCGAACACCTCCACCACCTGGAACGGGTTGATGTGAATGTGGAACGGATGGGCGATCTTCGGGCCGAAGCTCTCGTTGATCACCGTCCACTCCTCGGCCTGATTGAGCAGCACGAGCGCGCCGACCTCGCCGGTGAACTTCTTGTTGTCGATCGTGTGATTCCGGTTGGGACCGCTTCCGCTCGTGGCGAAAGTCAGCGTCTTCGTATGGTCCTTGACCTCCTCGTCGGTGATGTCGTTGAGGAACGGCGGCCAGTACGTAGCCGAGCGGTCCATGAACGTCATCTCCCGCGCCGTCGTGCCGGTCTTGACGTTGAGCAGCAACTGCTCGGTGCCGGCGTTCGTCGTCGGATCGACCGTCGGGACGACCATGAGGCCGATCGTCTGCCCGGCCTGGCTCGGCGCCTTCACCAGCAGATCGGCGCGGTTGCCCGAGGCCAGCACAAACGGCTTGTCCTGGCTGGCCGTGTAATTCGTGTCGGTGAACTGCACCCCGTCCGCGGCCAACTGGCGCCAGTGCATGCCTGCCGGCAGCTTGAAGATCAGCCCCGAGCGGCTGGCCGTGTTGGCGATGCGCCACATCTGCACCTCGCCCGGCTTCATCTCGATGTACGGCTGGATCCGGCCGTTGACGGAAAAGTACGGTCCGCCGCGCGCTTCGTTGCCCCCCTCGCGGTTCGGCGTGACGCCGAGCTGGTTGATCACGATGACGTGCTTGGTGATCCCGGCGGGCGCGTAGTTCTTGTCGATCTCCTCGTCGTACTTCCCCTCGACGATCATCACCCCGGTCATGCCGTTGGAGACGTTGATCGTCGTCGAGCCGTGCTTGTGGGCGTGATACCAGTGCGTCCCCGGCGCCTGCCCCATCATCAGCGCGCGCTGCGGGCTGGCCGACTCGTCGTGCTCCGCCGCGCCGGCGCCGGCGGTGTGCGTCATCTTCTGCTCCGTCAGCGGCGCGGGCGGGTACGCCGCCTGTTTGTACACCGGGAGGCGGAAGCAGTACGGAAACGCCCCCATGTAGTTCTGCGGGAACATGCCCTTCTTCTTGGCGTTCTCGTTGTCCTGCCACAGCTTCGGCTGGAATTCCTTGAGCAGCGCGTCCTGCTTGGTGCGGTACGCCTCCGGAAGGTCATCCCAGATCAGCGGCCACTGCTGCGGCGCGTCGTCGCGGTTCAGGTTCATCTCGCAGTCGCGGAAGAAGACGTCGTTGAAGGCGGCGCGGAACGTCTCCGCCGTCACGGCCGGGACGCGGGCCTCGTTCTTCGACCGCGGCGGCGGCACGATCTCCAGGAAGACATTGTCCCCGGTCGAATTCGGACTGGTGTGCGTGCCGTGGTAGTGCACGTTCGTGAAGACCGAGCCGTGGAAGCAGTTCGGCATCTTGTCGACGGCGTTCGGATAGACCGGGCCGGTGTTCCCCGGCACCTCGTCGCACTTGCCGGTATCGGTATGCGGGAAATTGATCGGATCGATCAGGTTGAGAAACGTCAGCTCCACGAGATCGCCGACCTTCGCGCGGATCGTCGGGCCGGGATGCGGCAGCGTCGCCGGCATCTTCGGGTCCTGACTGGCCGGCGGGTCCTTACGGTACGTGCGCACCCACTGCTCTTCGCACCGCAGGTTCGCCGGCTGGATCGCTCCGGTGACGCGGCCGCCGTTGATGAACGCGATGAGCTGCTTCTCTCCCGCGGTCACGAGCGTGCCGCGGTGCGAGGAGACCTCGGACGGGTCCTCGAGCTTGCCGCCGATCTGATCGCCGCACGTCACCTGCGCCTTCGCCGGCGCCGCGGCGAAGCCGGCCAGCAGGGCCAGGAGCAGCACGGCCGTCTTGATCGTGATTCTGCCGATCTCGTTCGAATGATCCTGGCAGTGGTACGTGACTGCCGCGCTGACCTTGTAGGCCACGCTCGAGTCCCACGGCGGCACCGGCAGAGGCGGCACGGCCGGCTGGCCATCGATGACGATCGTGTGCGGATCGTTGGTACGGTTCTGCCAGCTCACGAGATCGCCGGTTTTGACTCCCTGCGGATCCGGATCGAACGTCGCGGCACCTGCGGGACCGGAGATGACGACGGTGAATTCGGCCATGACGGACCTCCTCTTTCTCTTCAAAAACGGGCGCCGAGGGACATGCGGAACGTGCGCGGGGTCTGGTAGGCGAGGTTGTTGAGCGGCTGGCCGAAGTTCGCGGCGAGCTGGTAATTCACGCCCGCCACGGGCGTCTGCTTCGCGGGATCGAACGGCTGCAACGCCGCTGACGTCGCCGCGGTGCTGACCGTCGTGCCGAGCTTCGTCGGATCGGCGATCGCATCATTGTTGAAGACATTGAGCACGTCCGCTTGGGCGAAGTACTCGACGCGGGCGATGCGCAGCGAGCCGCGCAGCGCGAGATCCGTCGAGCGCACGACGTCGGTGCGCAACGCGCCGCGGCCGCTGAAGTAGTAGATCCCGTTCGGAATCGAGTTGTAGCCGGGATTCTTCGGCGCGCCCGTATAGCGCGTCAGGTTGATCGGCCCGGCGACCGAGTACGCGAGGCCGGAGTCGTAGCTCTGCAAGAGCGTCGCGGAGACGCTGGCGCGCCCGAGCGGCACCGTATAGCCGGCCCACGCGCGCAGCTTGTGGCGCTGATCGCCGGTCAGGTAGCCGACCGGATTGGCGCGCTCGTAGGCGAAAAACTCCGGGTAGTACATCGACGGATCGACGTTCGCGTTCGCGCCGGTGGCGCTCTCCCCCTCGTCGTTGCCGCGCAATTTCGACCACGTGTAAAACACGCCCGCGTCGGCGCGCCGCGGCGTCCAGCGCGCCTGGAGCTGCAGCGCGCGATACTCGCGCCGCACGTTGTTGCTGTTGCGCATCAGCACCAGGTCGACCGGAATCCCGAGCGGCGTCGTGGTCCGCCGCGTCTCCGGCGTCACGCTGGCCGCGTAGAAGTCGTGCCAGTCGCGGTGCACGAGGTCGGCGCGCACGTAGCCGTTCGCGCTCAACTGCTCGCCGAAGCCGACGGTCATCTCGCGCACGAACGGCGAGCGCAGCGTGCCGTCGAAGTACGTCGCGAAGCCCGGCACCGTGCGCGTGCCGTTCGCGCGGAGATTGCCCGGCGCCAGGTTGGCCGTGCCGCCCTGCTTGTTGTTGAAGTAGTCGAAGACCATGCGGACGGCGTCGGGGAGCGGCACCGTCAGCGCGTTGCCGTTGATGGCCGGTCCGAGGTAGGCGAAGTCGATCGAGGCGGCGTTGCCGGCGGCCTGATTCGACGAGGCAATGCCGTCGGCGATGCGCGACGCGTACTCGCCGAACGACGCGCTCAGGCGATGCCGGCCGTCGCCGCGGAGGTCGACCTGCACGCCGAGGCGCGGCGAGAGGCGGCGGTCGTTCGCGCTCACCACGCCGTCCGCGTCGACGGCATGGTTGCGGTCCCAACGCCCGCCGAGCGAGAACTGCCAGCGCGTGCCGAGCGACCAGACGTCGTTCACGAACGCCGAGTCCGTGCGCAGATCGTCCTCGGCTGCGGCGGCGAAGATCGGATTCCAGCGGATGAACGAGCCGCCGCCGGTGGCGTTCGACGGCGTGATGACGGGGTAGAGCACGCCGTCCTTCGCCATCACGCGCGTGACGAAGAGCGAGAAGTCGCTGCCCGACTGGTGATTGTTCGCGTAGCGGCGCTCCGTGAAGCGGTCCACGCCGCCGACCAGCTCGTGCGCGCCGGCGCGGCCGGCGTCGAGGAACGCGCGCGTCTCGAGCAGCACGTCGTCGTTGTTGCGGCGCTCCACGTCGCAGACGCCGCAGAGCGTCGGCGCGTTGAAGCGCGTGTTGTTGTTGGAGCGGTCGAGGAGGAGCGTGCCGCTCACGATGTCGGTGGCAAAGGCGCCGCTGCGGTCGGCGAACGTCCGCGCCGAGTAACGCCCCTCGGCGAGCACGTTCGGCACGACCACGCCGTCGTAGTGCACCGCCACGAGCGACTCCGGATCGTTGCGCGTCGTGAGACTGGCCAGATCGTAGATGTTGTTGTTGAAGCGGACGTTCGTCCCCTTCGTGCGGATGCCGAAGCCCGACGCGGTGATGCTTTGCCGCGCGCCCGCCTGCGCCGTCAGCTTCCCCTCCCACCGCTTCTGATCGTTCCCCTCGGTGTAGCTGATCGCATCGGCGCCCGGCACGGCCACGGTCTGGCGCGCCGTGTCGTTCGCCGCCCAGCGGCCGGCCGTGAAGAACCACAAACGGTCCCGCACCAGGAAGCCGCCGAACGTCGCCTCCCACACGTTGTTGAGCGACGACTCGCGCGCCTCCCCCGCCGGCGTCTGCGCCGACCAGCGCGGGCTGGAAAGCGAGTCGCGCAGCGACGCCGCCGGCTCGTTGCCGCCCGACTTCGTGATCGTGCTGACCACGCCGCCGCTGAAGCGCCCGTACTCCGCCGAGATCGCGCCGGTCAGGAGCGTCGTCTCCTGGATCGCGTCCTCGACGTACATCGGCCGCATCTGCCCGCGCGTGTTCTCCGTGACCACGACGCCGTTCACCAGCACGAGGTTGTCGTAGCCCGGGCCGCCGGAGATGTAGAGCTGCCCGTTGGTCAGCGTGTTGCCGTTGACGCCCGGCGCGAAGCGCGCCGTGTCGAGCTGGTTGCGGAGGATGGGCAGCCGCTCGACCTGCTGCAGGGTGAGGTTCGTCGAGATCTGCGGCGTCTCGAGCGCGGGCGCAGGCAGCGCTTTGACGACGATGTCTTCGGTGAACGGCGGGAACATCGCCGCGTCGACGCGCGTGGTCTGCGAGAGCCGCAGCGCGGCGCGGCTGCTGAGTGTCATGAGACCGTCGCGGGAAAAGACGATCCGATACTCGCCCGGCGGCAGCAACGCGAAGTCGTACGCGCCCGACTCCCCCGTGACCGCGCTGCGCGTCCCCTGCAGCGCCGGCGACGACACCGTCACCGCCACGCCCGCGAGCGGCTGCCCTGCCGCCGTGACCGTTCCGGCAAGCGACGCGGAGGTCTGCGCGAAAGCGCCGTAGGCGATCGCGAATGACAGCGCGGCGGCGGCCAATCTGTACATGGATTGAAAGGGGGATCCGATACGAGTCTAGCGCATTACACTCTCCAACATGTCCAAGCTCGGCCAGATCTTTACCACCGGTGTGTCCAACGACATCGCCGTCGCCTTCGACGACGCCGCCAACAGCGGCATCCTCGACCCGGTCGGCACCTCCGCGTATCAGGTGCAGGGCCTCGCGGTCGACGCCGCGAAGCCGAACCTGCAGGTCTTCGACCTCACCGCGAATCTCGACGCCGGCTCGACGGCGCAGGCGTCGATCAACGCGGCCTCCGCGGAGATCGCGCCGTTCGACGCCGCCGAAGCGCTCACGGCGCCGCAGGGATCGAGCTACGCGCAGCTCGTCATCGACGGCAATCTCTCCGGCAGCATCGGCGGCGCGATCGAGAATCGTCCGCTCACCGTCTCCGCGAGCGCCGCGCCGTCGTTCACGTACACGCACTGGACGCTCGCCTCGGCGACGGAGACGCGCCTCGACGCGCTGACGCGCCTCGTCACCAGCGCGCAGCTTCCGCAGTACGAGAACCTCACCTCGCTCCTCCCCGGCGAGGCCACGCGCTTCGCCGCCACGCTGCAGATCGACCTCGGCGCCGAGGCCAAGTACGGCCAGAGCTTCGACCTGGCCAAGGCCGTGAGCCTCTTCGACGGCCTCTCCGCGCAGCTCCAGGCCACCGTCGCGTACGAGATCAAAGCGAGCCTCGGATGGTCGCTCTACGAAGAGATGGACGTCGTCGTCGCCAACGCTCAGCAGGAGCACGCCGGCTGGGTGCGCGTGCGCATCGACCGCACGCGCAACAAGACCTTCACCGCCGGCGCCACGTTCGCGCTCAACGTCGCCTACGACGCCTCGAGCATCGCCGACGCGCTGGAGCAGGCTTTCCAGGCCTCGCCGCTGCCGCGCGCCATCGCCATCCTCAACACCGTCGCCGCCGGCAACTGGGACGCGATCAAGACGTCGATCAGCGACCGCGCCGCGAACGACCTCATCGCCCTCATCGCGGGCACCAGCTGGAAGGAAGCGGCGGCGAATTCGCCCGACGTCACGAAGGCGCTCGCCGCCATCAACAAAGTCGTCTCTATCTACAACGGCGTCGACGCCAAGGTGCAGCAGCTCTGGAGCTCGCTGCTGCTCAAAGTCGATTTGCAGCCCGGCTCGGATCTCCGTAACACCATCGACAAGATCGCCGCGCTCGATCCGCAGAGCCCGAACCTGCGGCAGTTCCTGAGCCCCGAGGCGCAGAAGGATCTGCAGATGCTCGAGGCGCTGTCGGGGAAGAGCATCGAGCAGCTTCTCGTCGGCAGCGACGCCGGCGTTTCGATGGCCATTACGCGCGCGGTCAACCTCGCGCAGCAGCTCGAGCGCGTCATCAACGACACGCCGGCGGAGATCATGAGCGCGCTCAATACGTTCTCTCAGGAGCACGGGATTGCGTCGATCGTTCAGTGGCTGGCCGCGAACGCGACGTCGCTCGACGCCATTCAGGCGTGGGGCGACGCAGAGATCAAGAACGTCGTCACGAAGGCCGTCGGCACGGCCTGGGACCAGATCGATCCGGCCGACCTCGAGACCGTGCAAACGTGGGCGCAGAAGATTCTGGCGGAGTGGAACGATCTTTCGACGAAGCTCGCCAACGCCGCGAAGTACCTGCAGGGGGAGCTCGGCTTCAATCTCTCGGCGGAGTTGAGCCGCGCCTCGGAGTGGTCGGCGGTGCTCGACTTCGAGCTCGATCCGACGAGCCCCGCCGCCGTGGCCGCGGTGCGCGCGAATCTGCCGAAGGGGAACGTGCACGACATGCTCGTGGCCCTCGACGCCGTGGCCTCGGAGGCGTGGTCGATCCGCGAGTCGGTGATCACCTCGCGCCAGCTCAAGACCGGCGTGACGACCGCGCTCCTCTCGCTCCTCGGGCTGTCGCGGACGCAGACGGTGTCGACGCAGACGTTCACGGAGAGCGTCGTGCAGATCACCGACGCGGGCCGCAGCGCGACCTATAGCGGCGGCTTCACGCAGACGGTGACGATCGATTCGACGTCGAGCGAGTGCAGCGTCTCCGCGGTCGGGGAGGGAACGGACGCGTCGCGCGACCCCGACGCGCCGTTCGCGAGCCCGTCGCGCGAGATCCACCTGACGTTCTCGCGCAACGACACGAAGACCAGCGCGACGACGCTGCAGGCGCTGCAGACGATGCTCGAAGACCTCGGGTTTTTCGTCAGCGCCGGCACGTCCGCGACCGATACGCCGGCGGGCTCGGAGACGGCGTTCACGATCGACATCGTGCTCGACGAGAACGCGCTCGCGCAGCTCGCCGAGGGCGACGGGGAGAGGAATTGGAACGGCGACTTCCGCAACGCCGCGTATCGGCTGTTCAGCGATGCCATGGTGGCGGGGCAGCAGTTCGCGACTGTGGTACGCAGCGACGTCTTCGCGGAGACGTGGACCGACACGTCGACAACGGAGTTCCGCCAGGACCCGCGCGCGAACGGGATTCCGTACGAGAACCGGACGCTGGGCATCCTCGACGACAACCTGCAGTTCACCGCGGAGTTCATCCCCGTCCGAATGCTGATCACCCGCCGCCCCGGCGGCTTCGGCGAGCTGGACAAACTGCAAAACGCGCTCGCCAACCCCGGCAATCTCGAGCAGCTCGCCAAAGCCGGCGCGGCGTTCTTCTCGAAGGCCATGCTGCGCGAGTGGAACAACCCGATGTTCACCTTCTGGCTCGTCCTGGCCCGCCTCTGCCGCCGGAGCGGCGCCGCCCTGGCGACGGCGAAGGGCCTGGCCACGCTGCGCTCGCGCCAGAGCGCATCGGACGCCTTCGGCGCGCCGATGCAGTGGTCATTGACCGCGGGCACGGGCGTGCCGTGCGCGCAGATCAAGGCGCGGAAGCTGTTTCCGTTTGGGGGCTAATCGGAATTAGGCGGATTGTGCGAGTTGCACCACATCGCGAACGCAAATCGGCTCATTCGTCGCAAACGTCACGCTGCCCTCGCCGCGCCGCCAATTGACCAGCTCATACAATCGCCGAGTTGCGCGAAGCAACCGCGTTCGAGTCGATCCAGGCGAGGAATTCGCACCTGACCGCGCAGAGCGGTCGTGGCCGAGGTAGAATCGCGCTGTGACCCGCCGGAATGTAACCTTCACCCGTGTGGTACACGGCAAAGAACCGCGCCGCGAGCCATTGGTCGACACGTCAACACCCGGCCAACGCATGGAGGCTGTTTGGGAATTGACACTCTTTGCGTTAGGCTGGACGCGCGTTGCTGAACCAAGACTTCAAAGATCTGTTATCAACATTCAACGAGCACGGCGTTGAGTTTCTGGTCGTCGGGGCGCACGCGCTGGCCGCACACGGATTCATTCGCGCAACTAAGGATTTTGATGTGTGGGTGCGACCCAATGCCGCAAATGCCCGCCGCGTGATGCGCGCGTTGCAAGTTTTTGGCGCGCCAACGCACGATGTCGCAGAGAATGATTTTGCCGTGCCAGGAATCACCTTTCAGATAGGCGTCGACCCCGTCCGAATAGATGTGATCACAATCGTAGACGGCCTTGAGTTCGAGTCCGCTTGGCAGAACCGTGTCGCCGCAGAATATGGCAGTGTGCCAGCATTTGTGCTCTCAGAAAAGGATCTTATCACCAACAAACAAGCCTCCGGTCGGCCGCAGGATCTTGCAGACATCGACGCGCTGCGAAATCGCAAATAGTAGGAGCAGCAACTTGCCATTAATTGCGCCATCGGTGCTGGCGTTCGGAGCCGCCTCGGGCGGCTCGAACTGCACGCCCGCGGCACGCCGGCCGCAGTTCGGGCGCGCCGATACAGTGGTCATTGACCGAGGGCACGGGCGTGCCGTGCGCGCAGATCAAGGCGCGGAAGCTGTTTCCGTTTGGGGGCTAATCGGCGTTGGGCGAACCACCGATTTGCGCCGTGGAAACGATGCGGGTTGCACTTGCTTCGCCTCAAGCTCAGGAGCTGAGTGAAACTCGCCTCGTTCAACCAGAGGTGCACGAAAGCCGGCGCAGAGGGGTTCCGCGGCGCGAGGCGCTCGCTACATACGGCCGGCCCTACGTCTTCTGATCTTGCCAATTGAACGATGCTACGTGTTACCGGGATCAGGCATAAGTGTGGAGATTCTCATCCGGCGCGAAGCTTGCCCCCGTGTTACGATCTGAGCGCCGATCTGCGGAAGATTAGCGACTCGCCTCGCGGATCACGAAGTCGCCATCAGGAACGGTCGCTTTCAAAAGTGCATCGAGCTTTTCTACTGTCGGCACGACGTCACCTCGCTCATATCTTGCGTATGCATTCCGCGAGCGCGCGCCGAGTCGTTGCGCTACTTCTCGGAGAGAGACGCCGCTGACTTCACGTCTACGCCTCAACAGCAGGGCAGTCAGAGCTCCAACGTCGTTGCCAGAAACCTCGAACTCATTTTTGCCTCTAGCGTAAACCTGCGCATGGAATCCTGGTCGATTCACCATTGTCTCCAGCCAATCACCGATCATCATCAGCGCTTCGGCTCGCGTTCGGCCTTGAGTCATCGCATCGAGCAGCGGAATCTCCGCCAACCAGAGGCGTCCATCCCGGACAAGATTGCCTTCAAATCTCATGTTCGCTCCTTGCAGGCACGCCTCAAAATTGCCTGCGCAAGTCTCTCGTTAATCTCGCGGTGCCGTGGGACGGCCTCCTCGCGCTCACCATCAGTCCACACGTCGTGTCGACCACCGCTTCGCGCGAAGCGCCAGCCCGCAATCAGTCAGCCTTCGCTCAAGGTCGCGACGTTTCACGTGCCAAGGTGTACCCAAATGAGTGTACGATTATTCCACTATATTCCGGTCGCCCCGGGCACTACAAGCGATACGCGAGAACGAAGCCGAAATCAAAGCTCAAGGTCGCCTAACGCATGTTGAAAGCGCGCCCCTCCTGTAAGTTTGGATTTGCCAAAAGCCAGACGAAAGGAAGGGACGGCTGCCATGAAGAATCAGGCGATTCAGTATCTCGCGTTCGATGTGCACCAGGCAACGGTCGTGGCCA
>DATDFB010000273.1:0-6260 GCA_036522835.1 Thermoanaerobaculia bacterium
GGCGCCCCTCACCCTGGCGCTTCGCGCCTGTCCCTCTCCCCGCTCGCGGGGAGAGGGTACTCTGAGCGCAGCGAAGAGCGGGTGAGGGGCGCAAGCTTCCCAAATTCGGTTTCCTTTCCACCGCTCTTAGCGTCCAAAGACCGCAATGAGACAGCGACTCGACCCCCGGTACTGGCAGATCGGCTCATTGACGCTGTTGCTGCTCTACGGCGTCTTCATCCTGCGCTTCGAAGTCACCCTCCTGCGCGCCGCGCTCATCGTCCTCGCGGCCATCGTGACGCAGCGCTTCTTCACCAACGACATCCGCAGCGCGATCATCTCCGGCCTCTCCCTCGCGCTGCTCCTGCGCAGCAATCACCTCTGGGTCCTGCTCCTGGCCGCGGTCATCGCCATCGCCAGCAAGTTCGTCCTCCGCGTCAAAGGGAAGCACGTCTTCAACCCGACGAACTTCTCGATCGTCGCGCTCCTCGCCACGACGAACGACGCCTGGGTCTCGCCCGGCCAGTGGGGGAGCGTGGCCTTCTTCGGCTTCCTCGTCATCTGCCTCGGCGGCCTCGTCGTGCACCGCGCGGAGCGGAGCGACGTCACCTACGCCTTCATCGTCTTCTGGAGCGCCGTCGTCATCGGCCGGTCCCTGTGGCTCGGCGAGCCGATGACCATTCCGCTGCACCGCCTCGAGAACGGCGCGCTCCTCCTCTTCACCTTCTTCATGATCTCCGATCCGCGCACCACGCCCGACTCGCGCGCCGGCCGCGTCCTCTTCGCCGCGCTCGTGGCCTTAGGCGCCGGCTACATCCAGTTCCGCCTCTTCCGCACCAACGGCATTCTCTGGTCGCTCGTCATCGCGTCGTGCCTCACGCCCGTCATCGATCTCCTGTTCCGGGCGGAACGATTCACATGGAAAGGAAGCACCCAATGCGAACCGCAACGTTCTCTCTCCTTCTCCTCCTGACCGCCGCGCCGCGCGCGTTCGGCTTCTGCGGCTTCTACGTCGCCAAGGGCGACGCGAAGCTCTTCAACCGCGCCTCGCAGGTCGTGCTCGTGCACGACGAAGACAAGGCGGTCATGACCATGGCCAACGACTTCCAGGGCGATCCGAAGGAGTTCGCCGTCGTCATCCCGGTGCCGACGAAGATCGAGCGCGGGCAGATCCACGTCGCCGAGAAGGCGCTCATCGACCGCATCGACGCCTACTCCGCGCCGCGCCTGGTCGAGTACTACGACGAGGATCCGTGCCGCCCGCGGCCGGTGTACAAGATGCAGGACGCAGCCATGGGCGTGGCGCAGCCCGCCGCTGCGGCGCCGGCGCGCGCGAAGTCCTTGGGCGTCACGATCGAAGCGCAGTACACCGTCGGCGAGTACGACATCCTCATCCTCTCCGCGAAGCAATCCGACGGCCTGGAGACGTGGCTGCGCGAGAACGGCTATTCGATTCCAACAGGCGCCGCTGCGGTGCTGGAGAGCTACATCAACCAGCACATGCACTTTTTCGTGGCCAAGGTGAACCTGAAGGAGAAGGCCAAGCTCGGCTACGAGTACCTCCGCCCCATCCAGGTGGCCTACGACTCGCCGAAGTTCATGCTCCCGATCCGCCTCGGCACGGTGAACGCGAACGGCCCGCAGGAGCTCTTCGTCTACACGATCACGAAGAAGGGCCGCGTGGAGACGACGAACTACCGCACGGTGAAGCTGCCGAGCGGCCACGACGTGCCGCTTTTCGTCAAGAACGAGTTCGGCCCGTTCTACAAAGCGCTCTTCGCCGAGCAGGTGCGGCGCGAGGAGATGCGCACGGTCTTTCTCGAGTACGCGTGGCAGAGCCAGTGGTGCGACCCGTGCGCGTCCGACCCGCTGACGAACAAGGAGCTGCGCCAGCTCGGCGTCTGGTGGGCGTCAGACGATCAGTACGGCGGCGGCACGCCGGCGTTCATCACGCGGCTGCACGTCCGCTACGACCGCGCGCACTTCCCCGAGGACCTCGTCTTCCAGGAGACCGGCGACCAGCAGAACTTCCAGGCCCGCTACGTCCTCCATCACCCCTGGACCGGCTCGGCCAGTTGCCCCGCCGCCAATCAATATAGGCAGGAGCTCCGCCAGCGTCAGGAACGCGAGGCGATGAACATGTCGCACCTGACCGGATGGAAGATCGGCGACGTACGGAAGAAGATGAACATCGCCGCGGTCACGCCGGCGAAGCACTGGTGGGATGGACTGTGGTGAGAGTGTCATTCCGAGCGCAGCGAGGAACCCCCTCCCGAACGCAGGGGGTTCCTCGCTTCGCTCGGAATGACACCGAGCTGTGACCTACTCTCTGCAACCGCCCGTGGCTTACTTCGTTCTCCACGCGAAATAAGGAGGGAAAGCCATGGGCAAACGGATCTTCGCCGCAGCGTCGGTGGCGTTGTGCGCTCTGGGCGCGTTCGCGCAGGGCGTCACACTGCCGCCGTCGGGCGGCAATCAACGGCAGACGATCATCCAGCAAATCGGTCCGGTCAAAGTCTCGGTCGAGTACAGCAGTCCGCACGTCCACAGCCCGCAGGGCGACGACCGCAAGGGAAAGATCTGGGGCACGCTCGTCCCCTACGGCCTGACCAACCTCGGCTTCGGCACGTGCAAGGAGTGCCCGTGGCGCGGCGGCGCGAACGAGA
Organism: Thermoanaerobaculia bacterium; assembly: GCA_036522835.1. Classification (GTDB taxonomy): domain Bacteria; phylum Acidobacteriota; class Thermoanaerobaculia; order Gp7-AA8; family Gp7-AA8; genus DATDFB01. Next base: position 2,646 of record DATDFB010000273.1, read on the forward strand.
ACACGGTCTTCACGACGTCGGCCGACGTCATGGTGCAGGGGCAGAAGCTCCCGGCCGGCTCGTACGCGCTCTTCTTCATCGTCGATCCGAACGAGTGGACGGCGATCTTCTCGAAGAACCACACCTCGTGGGGCAGCTTCTTCTATGACCCGGCCGAGGATGCGCTGCGGGTCAAGGTGAAGCCGGAGAAGAGCGAATACCGCGAAGTGCTGACGTACGACTTCACCGAGCGAAAAGACGACAAGGCCACGCTGGCGATGAAGTGGGAGGAGCTGGCGGCGCCGCTCGAGATCACCGTTCCGAACGCCGCCGACCTCTACATCGCGCAGCTCGGCAACGAGCTCCGCTCCTCGCCGGGCTTCAGCTTCCTCAACTGGCTGAACGCCGCGCAGTACGCGATCGCGCAGAAGCGCGCACCCGAGGCGCTGGCGTGGGCGAAGGCGGCGGCGGATCCCTCGCAGGGCATCGGACGGGAGACCTTCCAGACGCTGATGACGCTCGCCACCGCGCAGGAGATGAACGGCAAGACCGCCGACGCCGCGGCCACGCGCGAGAAGGCCATGAACCATCCGACGGCGACCGCCGTCGACCTGCACATGTTCGGCCGCCAGCTCTTCAACCAGAAGAAGAAGGACGAGGCCATCAAGGTGTGGGAGGCGAACGCCAAGCGCTTCGGCCCGGTGTGGCCGACGAACGTCAGCCTGGCCCGCGCGAGCTCCGCGAAGGGCAATTACCCCGAGGCGCTGAAGTACGCGAAGGCCGCGCTGGAGCAGGCGCCCGACGAGGGGAACAAGAAGAATCTCGAGGGGGCGATCAAGAAGTTGGAGGCGGGGCAGGACATCAATTAATGCCGGTAACGGGTGACGGATGACAGGTAGGCCCCGCGCGAGAACGCCACCTGTCACCCGTTCTCTGTGACCCGTCACCTGGGCAGGGCTTATGCACCTGTCCGCCGGCATGTTGACCGTCCTCGCACTCATCCTGGGGCTCGGCTCCGGCCGGGCCCCGAACGCCTGCCAGGTTCTCTCGGCGCGCGACGTCGCCAGGGTGCAGGGCGCCCGGCCGAAATCGACGAAGCTGAAGGAAACGGCGAACCGCGAGCTCGAGGTCTCGCAGTGTCTCTTTACGCTGCCGCGGCTCTCCGACTCCGTGTCGGTCGACGTCATGCGCGGCGACACGCGCGCCTTCTGGCGGAAGCACTTCCCCGACGAGCATCGCGCGGCGAACAAACCGCGAGCGGAGCGCGAGGCGCAGGCCATGCGCATCGCCGGCGTGGGCGACGACGCCGTCTGGAGCGGCAACCGCCTTGCCGGCGCGCTGTACGTGCTGAAGGGCGACACCATCGTGCGCATCGGCTTGGGCGGCGACCGGCCGCAGGAGCAGAAGATTGAAAAAGCGAAGCAGCTCGCCGCGAGGGCGCTCCGCAGACTCTAGCCGGCGTCCCCTCTTCGACTGGCACGTGCCCCTGATCGGCGGCCTGCTCCTCCTGCTCTGGACGACGAACCGGCGCCGCATCAAGCCGAGCTTCGAGCTCTCCGGCGACGGCAGCATCGACGTCATGGTGCCGTCGCTCATCGGCCTCACCGAGGGAGCGATCGATGCGGGGAACCGCGTCGAAGTTCTCCAGAACGGCTTCTACTTCGAGCGGCTCCTCGGCGACATCGCCGCCGCGCGCGTCTCCATCCACATCGAGTCGTACATCTGGTGGAAGGGCGACGTCTGCGGGCGCGTCGCCGACGCGCTGGCCGCGCGCGCCCGCGACGGCGTCGAAGTGCGCCTCCTCCTCGACTACTCCGGCTCCTCGCGCATGGATAAGGGGTTGATGCGCGCCATGAAGGACGCCGGCTGCAAAGTGCATCAGTTTCACCCGCTGCGCGTCAGCAACATCGGCGTGATGAACAACCGCACCCACCGCAAGATCGCCGTGTTCGACGGGCGCGTCGCCTACGTCGGCGGGCACGGCATCGCCGAGGAGTGGACCGGGAACGCCGAGGACCGCGAGCACTGGCGCGACACCTTCGTGCGCATGGAAGGGCCTGTGGCGAACACGGTGCAGGGCTGCTTCTGCGAGAACTGGATCGAGGAGACGGGCGAGGTGCCGGCGGGCGAGCGCTATTACCCGAAGCTCGAGAAATGCGGCGACACCGACGCGCACGTCGCCTACACCTCGCCGCACGGCAGCATCTCCTCGGTGCAACTGCTCTACTACCTGGCCATCTCCTCCGCGCACCACGAGCTGCTCATCCAGAACCCCTACTTCCTGCCGCACGACGACGCCATCGACGCGATGGCCGCGGCGGTGACGCGCGGCGTCGACGTCCGGATCATGCTCCCCGCCGCTTCCGTCATCGATTCGCCGCTCGTGCAGCACGCCAGCCACCATCACTTCGGCGACCTCCTCGAGCGCGGCGTGCGCATCTTCGAGTACCGGAAGACGCTGCTGCATCAGAAGATCATCGTCGTCGACGGCGTCTGGTCGTGCGTCGGCTCGACGAACTTCGACGACCGTTCGTTCCAGCGCAACGACGAGATCACCGTCGGCTTCACCGACCGCGCGCTGGCCGAGCAGTTGCGCGAAGCCTTCTTCGACGACATGCAGCACGCCCGCGAGGTGCACTTCGAGGAGTGGCGGTCGCGGCCGTGGCACCACAAGCTCCTCGACGGCGCGTGCTTCGCGTTTCGCATGGAGCTGTGACGGTTCGCCGACGAAGGCGCACGGATCGGAAAACGGCAAAAACGCACTTCCATCCTCGCGTGTATAAAGGTTCGGGTTCCCCAGAATCCGTCACGCGGGAGGTTGCGATGAGCTCTGTCGTCCAGCAACAGGCTTATCCCGAAGAGCAGCGCAGGCACTTGCCGAACGGCGCGGGTCTAGGTCCGTACCGCATCCTCAATCTCATCGCCTCCGGAGGGATGGGCGACGTCTACCGCGCCCGCGACGAGCGCCTCGGCCGCGACATTGCCCTGAAGGTTTTGCCCCCCGTCATCACCGGCGACCGCGAGCGCATCGACCGCTTCGCCCAGGAAGCAAAGTCCGCCTCCGCGCTCAACCACCCGCACATCGTGGCCATTTACGAGATCGGCCAAGCGCGCCCGTCGTACGTCTCGAAGGACCGCCGCCGCGAGGAGCTGCACTACATCGCCATGGAGCTCGTCGAGGGCGAGACGCTGCGCGAGTTCCTGGCCGGGCATCCCTCGCTGCCGCGGCGCCTGGAGATCCTCGCCCAGACCGCGGACGGCCTGGCCAAGGCGCACGCCGCCGGCATCGTGCACCGCGACTTGAAACCCGACAACATCATGATCTCGGCCGAGGGGTACGCGAAGGTCGTCGACTTCGGCCTGGCCAAGCTGGTCGAGCCACCCTCGGGCTGGAACCCCCTTGGCGCCGACTCGCCGACCATGCGCGCCATCACGCGGCAAGGTGAGCTCATCGGCACCGCCGGCTACATGTCGCCGGAGCAGATCGCCGGGAAGCCGATCGACCAGCGCTCCGACATCTTCTCGTTCGGCTGCATCGTCTACGAGACCGTCACGGGGCAGAAGCCGTTCGAGGGGGAGTCGTTCGTCGATACGCTGCATCAGGTGCTGCACGCGGAGCCGCGGCCGATCGAGCAC
>DATDFB010000274.1:0-38186 GCA_036522835.1 Thermoanaerobaculia bacterium
GTTCGCGGCGGCTTTGCGCGTTACTACACGCAGATCCAGTCGAATCTGTTTGCCAACGCGCTCACAGGAGGTCTCGATGGCCTCGTGACGTACACGGCCACGCCGGGGCAGCTCGGCTTCCCGACGTGTCTCACCTGTGCCCCGGTGGCGCTCGATCCGCGCACGCTGCCGGCCTCGCAGCTGCCGGCGCGCGACATCACCATTCTGCCGGGACAGCGCGCGGCCTACCAGGCGCAGTTCGCGAAGTTCGGGCTCGATTTCAACAAGCTGCCGTTCTATCCCGACGAGCTCGTGAATCCGCGCAGCCAGGTGACATCGATCGGCGCGGAGCGGGAGCTGGCGCGCGGCTTCACGGTCGGAGCAGATTACGTGCACCAGCACTGGACCGATCTCGTGCGCACGGTCGATCTCAACGCGCCCTCGGCGTTCGACCGCACCGCGCCGGGGCAGACGCGCAGCGTGGCCGCGGCGAACGCGACGCGCCCGATTCTCCCGGTGGCCGGCGGCGTGCGCCAAGTCAACGCGCTCATGAACCTCGGCGAAGCAAACTACAACGGCATTACGAGCCAGCTCACGTACCGCGGCCTCTCGCACCTCTTCGCGTCGCTCAGCTACACGTACTCGCACGCCACGAACACGACGGAGCCGGACGGCAACGGCGTCGGCCCGAATCAGAGCATCATCTCCCGTCTCGGGGACGAGGAGCTCGGCCCGAGTCTCCTCGACCAGCGCCACCGCGCGGTGCTGACGCTGACGTACGACTTCCCCTGGAATCTCACCGCCGGCACGGTCACGCAGGTTGCCTCGGCGCGCCCGTTCAACGCCACGACCGGCATCGACAACAACGGCGACGGCGCGAACAATGACCGCCCCGTGATCGACGGCCAGGTGCTCGGCAAGTCGGCGTTCCGCGGCACGCCGACGTCAGAAGTCAACCTCTTCGTCGAGCACCGCCTGAAGCTCGCCCGAAACACGGTCCTCTTCCGCGTCGAAGGCTTCAACGTGCTGAACCACGGCAACTACCTGGGCCGCGGCCAGACCGTCTACGGCGACACCGCCACCCCCAACCCAACGTTCGGCCAGCTCGTGGCGGTGGGCAGCGCGCCGAACGCGCTGCCGGCGTTCGCGAATGTCGATCCGCCGCGGATGTTCCAGTTCCAGGTGCGGTTCTTGTTCTGAGGCACGCTGCAACGAAAGCTCTCTCCGCGTCACTCCCTTCATGGGGGGTGACGCATGAGAGCGAGATCAGGATTGCTTCTTTGTGCAGTGTTCTCGAGCTGCATTGTCGTGGATGCGATCGGCCAACCGCACCCGCCTCTCGGGCCGTGTTGTTGGCCGCCGACGAACAGGCCGGCGGTGAACTGGTGGACGTTCAATGAGCCGTCCGGGACGACGTCCGCCGACCTGGCCGGAACGTTCAACAACATCGGCATCGATCACGGCGCGATTCCGCGGGCCGGCGGCGCGTCCTTCCGGGCCATCCAGCTGCAAGGCGCGCAATGGGTGCAGGTGGCCAACGGGAACGAAGTGAACTTTCTCGGAGATTGCTCGACGTCGAACGCGGAGAACGGCACGATCGCGTTTTGGATCTCCGCGTTGCCGTCCACGGGCGTCGCGACCCTCGTCGACAAGCGGGAGACGTCGTCCAACTTCCTACGGGGCTACAGCGTGTTTCTCTGGAACGGACGCCTCGGATTCCAAATGGCAACGGGCACCGGCACCGGTTCCTGCAATTCGGCCGGGTCGGCGTGCTCGAATTTCATCGCCACGTCGTTGCCGTCCGTCGCCGACGGAAGCTGGCACTTTGCGGCGATCTCGTTTTCGCGATGCAATACGCCGACCGGGTTGTTTTACGTCGACGGCAGTACCGCGCCGTTCACGCCGCGCGCCGGCAGCCTCGCCAACGCTTCCGATCTATTCGTCGGCCGCAACGTGCCGCTCTTGGGGACCAGCAACTTCACGGGCCTGCTCGACGAGCTGGCGATGTTCAAATTCGCGTATACGAAAACGGAGCTCGATACGCTCTTCAACGACCATTGCCATAACCAGCAATGTTGGTTCTAAGACGAAGAGCGGGCGCGGCGCGCCCGCTCTTCAGTCTCGACGCGGCGGTCAGTACGACGGGTAGAGCTGTTTGCCCTGAGAGACGATCGGGTAGTTGCTGCCGAGGCTCGACGTGGCGGCGAACGCTGCGAACAGCGGCTGCTGGATCTTGTGGCGACGTTTCGCGTTCTCGCACGCGGCCACGATCTCGCTCTGCGGTACGTCGGTGAAAAACTTCTGCGTCTTGGTCATCTGCGTCGTCGACCAGTGTCCGTTCATGTAGTACCAGCCGTTGTCGCTCTGCAGGCCCCATTGCCACGTATGCGAGCCGAGCGTGCCGAAGTAGCAGGCCACCGAGCTCGCATTCGGTCCTGGGCTCGGATTGGCGGCGAACAGGGGAGTGGCGAGAGCGACGAGCGCGAGGACGAGAACGGGGAACAGCCGGATCTTGGTTTTCATTGTCTTTCCCTCCGGCCTCTTTGTCTGACGCGCCCCGCGGTTTTTCCACGACGCCACAAACTGATGAATGTCGCCGGCTATGGTCAGGAAGCGATCGCGGCCGCATCCCCAAGAATCGCGTCGCTCGCCTTCTCCGCGATCATGTAAATCGGCGTGACGATGAAGAAGCCCGGGATGCGCGGGAACACCGAGGCATCGACGATGCGGAGGTTCTGCACGCCGATGACGCGGAAATTGCTGTCCACAACCGCATTCTCATCCTCCGCTCGCCCCATCGGATTCGAGCACGAGGCGTGGTGGCCCCAGGCGTTCTTCTGCACCCAGTCGGCGATCTGCTCGGGCGTCGACACCGCCGGGCCGGGGATCACCTCCTGCTTGATGGCGCTGTTGTTCGCGGAGACGCGGCGCGCGAACTCCACGCCGGCCACCACCGCGTCGAGGTCCGCCTTGCCGCTGCCGGGCGTGGCCTCCTCGAAATAGCGGAAGTTGATGTCGGGGCGGACGCGGGGGTCGCTCGACGTCAGGCGCACGGTTCCGTTGCGATTGCCCGTGTGCCCCTTGAGGATGCACCACGTCAGATAGTTCTTCGTCCGCTCCGTGTCGGCCGAATAGCCGGGGTAGTAGCCGTGGAACTTGCCGGGCAGCGCGAAGAGAAAGAGGTCGGGGTCCTCCTGCGCGTCGGACGACTTCTTGATCACTGCCAGCACCGCGCCGTTCGTGGCGTAGACGCCGTGGCCGCTCTGCCAATCCTGGTAGCACGGGTCGCCGGGCGCGTTCGGCAGCGGCGGCGCGAACGTGGCGTTGGCCAGGATCTTCCACTCGTTCTTCATCTCCGAGACCACGCCCACCTCGTAGCGGTCCTGCAGGTTCGTGCCGACCCCCGGGCGGTCGGCGATGCACTCGATGCCGAACTGCGCAAGGTGGTCCTTCGGGCCGATGCCCGAGAGCATCAGGAGCTGCGGCGAGTTGAACGCGCCGCCGGCGAGGATGACCTCCTTCGCGCACGTGTAGCGCTTGACCAAGTAGTCGACGTCCTTCTCCGGATTGGGATTGACCTTCGGGTCGGCCTGATAGAGATTCGTCCCTTCCCAGCACTCCACGCCGACGGCGCGCTTGTTCTCATCGAAGAGAATCTTCGTGGCCAGGTTGTTCATGTGGATGACGAGGTTCTTCGTCAGCGCCTTGGCCGTGGCGTTGATGTACTCGCGCGTGCCGGCGCGGCGGCCTTCGAGCGTCGCCAGCGGCGCGAAGGCGATCCCCTCGAACTTCGGCTGCCGCCAGTCATTCGGATCGCGCGGGATGAAGTCGGGGAGGATGCCGCCGCTCAGTCCCTGCTTCCAGGCCACGGCCACGGCGTCGATCACCGTCTGCAGCAGCGCCTTGTCGCCGAACACCAGCTCGATCTCCGGCCCGGTCGTGCTCATCCAGCCGTCGTAGCCGTGGCGCGACGGATTCGGCCGTCCCGACGGCGGCTTCTCGATGTAGCCGCAGCGCTCCAGCCGCTCGAAGTACTGGCGCATGTTGTCGCCGCTCCACGAATCGTCGCCCGTCACCTTGGCGATGTAGTCCCAGTCGCTGGCGTGCCCGTACACCATGATCATGGCGTGGTGCGCGGTGCAGCCGCCGAGCGTGCCGGCGCGTGGATAAAAGATCCCGCCCTTCTCTTTGACGTATTTCCCGTCGCGCTCCGGATTGCTGCTGTAGTGCTTGACGAAGAACTCCCACGACATGTATGGGTCTTCGCTCGCGTAGGCGTGAAAGACGGGAGTGGGATACGTCGGCGTGTCGTGCTCCTGACCGGCCTCGATCAGGCACACCTTGAATCCCGCTGTGGCCAGTTTGCACGCCACCGGGCCGCCGCCCGCGCCGGAGCCGATGACGATGTAGTCGTAGTCGGGCATCTGTAGCTCTCCTCAGAACGTCTTCAGGTACTCGATGAGCGCGCGCTTGTCGAGGTCGGTGAGCTGCCGCGCGAAGTCGTGGCCCTCATCTTCGATGAAGTCGGGACACGAATTGAGCTTGTAAAAGTCGGGGACGAGCTGCGCCAGCCGCTTCGTGGCCGCGTCGCCCTCGAGCCCCTGGTTCTTGACGTCCTTGAGCGCATGAATCGTTTTCACGGCCAGCGACGCCAGGCGCCAGCGGTCGAAGAAGCCGTGCGGCTCGAGGTTCGTGTTGGCGATGAGATTGATCGGCGTCCCCTTCGGAATGGGGCCGATGCGGATGTTGCCGTTCTCGTCCTTGTTCTTGCTGAGGATCGACGGCACATACGAGCCCGGGACGGTGATCCAGCTCTCCGCGGTGGTACGCCAGATCGACGCCTCGCCGTCGCGCTTTTCCGGCCACATCATCGTCTCGATGGCGTCGTTGAACGCCTCCATGCGCGAGTCGACGTCGACGGCGTGCACGTGCTTGCCGAGGGCGTTGTTGTGGAGGAGGGGAGCGCAGCACCAGACCGAGACGAGCGACGGCGGCCGGTAGTAGCCGCGGCCGCCCGAAGGCACGGTCCAGGGGATGCTCTTGCCGCTGTACGGGTCCCACACTTGGATGGCGCCGACCGGCTTGAGGTTCTTGTAGTCCTCGGAGGAGAAGTTGTCCCAGATGTGCCCGCGCAGCGCGTTCGCGGCCACGGCGCGCGTGGCGTTGGTCTGGACGGTGGTCACCGGGATGCGCACCTCGGATGAGAGAAAGTTGTCGTCGAGGAAGTCGGCCTTCACCACTTCCTGCTCGAACCATTTCTTCCCCTCGACAGAGCGCGGATCGATCGGCGCCGGCGGCTGTTTGGACGAGTGGCACGCCGCGCAGGTGCGGGCGAAAACGAGCTTGCCGCGGTTGAGCTGCGCGGCGCTCGCTTTCAGGTACTTCTCGCCGCCGGGCGCGTTCGCCAACTTCAGCGGCTTCGCCACGTCAATCAGGTACTGTGCGAGCGCCGGCGCGTGCGACTCGCTCCAGCGCCAGTGCGGCGACATCGTCTGCGCGTCTTTCACCGGGAAGGGCGACTGCTTCTTCCCGCCAACGAGCGGGTTGAAGTGGCGGATCGACTCCTCCCAATACTCGCCGATGTTCGCGTAGACGCGGCTCAGCGCGGCGGTGATGCCGACCGAGTCGGCCCCTTCCTTCAGCACGCGCGGCGTGGTCATCGGATCCTTCACGCCGGTGAGATCGAGGTTGCCGCCGGCGACGTGCTCCGGCACCGCCTCCTTCATCCGCGCGGCCATGTTGAAGATGCCGTTCATGGTGCCGGGATTGTTGAGGTAGTCGGTGGCCACGAACGAGGTGTCGACGGTGCCGGGGCGGTTGGAGTGGAGGAGCTGCCAGACGAAGCTGTCTTCCCCCATGCCGTTGCCGAAGACTTCCCACACCTTGAAGTAGTGCTGGCCGACGTAGTCGTTGAGGTTCGCGTACTCCGGCTCGTTCGGATCGGCGGGGGGATTGGTCGGGTCGGGGCCGAGGTGGCAGAACGAGCACGACATGCCGACGACGTAGGGGCGGACGAGATTCTTGTCGGTGTAGTAGCGCGGATCGTTGTAGTAGCGCTCCGCGTTCCAGTTTGCCTTCGCCTTGGCGTCGAAGTTCGGATTGGGGAAGAGGCGCAGGCCCATGATGCCGCTCGATCGTCCGTAGGTCTTGACGTCGATGCGGCTGTCGAGGTCGACCTTCGCGTCGCGCGGCGCGTCGATGTAGAGGCCGTACTCGTCCGGCTGCGAAGGCCGCGCGAAGCCCGGTTGATTGAAGATGCCGTACTTTTGGAAGCGCTCGTTGCGCGGCCAGGTCACGACCTTCAAGAGGTCCGTCGTACCGAAGCCGTGCGTGGCCAGGTAGTCCCAGAAGCCGCCGTTGTCACCGGACCAGAGGTTCCAGACCACGCGGCCTTTGATGTCGGTGTCGGAGAGCTGGACGTCGCGCCCCTGGAAGTCCATGCCGGGGAAGGGGTCGAAGGGGATTTCCTTGAAGTCCGAGTACTTCCAGCTCGGCGCGACGGGGCCGTGCGCGCAGCTCCACAGCAGCGCGGCGGCGGCGAGCGCCGCGAAAATCCGAGAACGATTCATGATTGCGCCTCCATGAGAGGAGTGTTTTGGAGAAGGATTTCCACACCCCGTCGCGCGTCATTGCTGTTACACGCCGCTAGTTCTTCGCATCCCGAAACTGGACACAGTTCTCCAGACTGCGTACGACGTCGACGACGAGCGACCGGCGGTCTTCCGGCACCCAGTCGCTTTCGCTGAGCGCGACGAGCGGCGCTCGCACGGCATGGTAGATGGCGAGGATCTGCCCGATTGAGGAGACGAGGGCGTTCCGGAGAGTGTCTTCCTCGGCGACGAACTGCTCGAGCGCGAGTGGGTCGCCCAGGCGCAGGATCGCATCCCCGTACCGCTCGATGACTTGGCCGTGCACATCGTCGACGTCGATATCGTCGAGCGAGAAAGCGTCGTCATTCTCTTCCGTCACGGTTGCCTCCGTTCTGAGGCGAGGTCGTCCGAGGCCTCCAGCAGCGCCGCGAGCGCCTTGCACCACGGTTCGGGTATCAGCGGAAACCTGGTGAACTCCTCGAGTAGGGGCCGCACCGCCTTCAGCACGGCCAGGTACTGGTCGAGGCGGCCGGCCATGGTCGCCTCGGCCGCGGCGTTTCGGTCGGCGAACCGCGTCAGGTCGAGCGAGGCGATGGAGCGGTCGATCTCCTGGAATCGCCGCTCCGTCTCGCCCTCTCGCAGCATGAAGTCGTCGGTGTACGAAACCGTCATGGGATTCTCCTTTGCGTTCACAGGTTGTTGCCGGTTCCGACGCCGGCGTCGGCGTTCACCGTCGCGGAAAAGGTATCGAGCTTTTGCGCCAGCAACGCCATTCCGCTGCGCCACCCCTCCGACATGAACGGAAGGACGCAGAGCAGGGTGATGAGCGGGCGGGCGCATCGCCAGGCCTTCACCACTTGCACGTCGGGAGGCCCTCCGTGAACGTCGGGGCTCTTCAGGGCGCGCATGCCGCGGTTGATCTCGCCGTACAGGGCGGACGCCGTGAGCTCTTGCAACTGCAGATTGAGTTTTGACACGTCGATCTCTCTCCTTTCGATGTTCGTTTGGACGTTCGAAGCGGGGGAAGGGTGCGGCCTGGTGGGCCGCACCCCTCCTCTCGCCGTTAGGTCATTTCGCACCCCCCTCGGTCTTCGTGTCCGGCGGCGTCTCCGGCTTCTGCGGCGTCTGCGGCGCCTGGGTCTTGCTCCGGCGGCGGCGGTTGAGGCCGCGCTTCATGATCTCCACGTGCGCCGTCACTTCGCTGGCGGGATCGCGGGCGAAGCGTTGGGCAACGGCGTAGATCTGCCGGGCGTCCGAGACCACCTTGGCCTTGCGCGCGTCGAGCGTGAAGCGCAGCTCGCGCGCGAGAGCCAGCAGCTTGGCCACGATCGGGTCGTAGGCGTCGAACATCTGCAGGGCGTCGTGCGCCGCGGCGACGTCGAACTTGGCCTTCAGCGCCTGCAGCTCCGGCACCGTTTCCACCGCGGCGATGACGGCGGCGACGAACTTGACGTCGACGCCGATGTTCGCGCGCACGAAGTCGCGCGTGGTTTGGTGCGGCCGCTCCAGCGGCCCGAGCTCCGCGATGGCGGCGCTGAGCATCGCGCTCACCTTCTCCGCCACTTGGCTGTATTGGGTGATGGCCGGCGACTGGGGAGCCTGCGGCTCCGCGGCGACGGCCGTTTCGTCTTTCTTGGTCTGGTCAGTCATGATGTTTCTCTCATTCGCGTTAAATTGTTGTTGTCTCGATCGGACAGGCCACGCGCCTGCCCCAGTCTCGGGTTTCGTATTCAGTTGTTCCGTGTCCTGTTCCCAGTCCAAGTCCGGACCGTTCCACGCTCATGACGTGACGAGCGCCTCAATGGCGGTTCGCGTGCTGGTTGGCTGGTGGCGCGTGAGAGGTGAGGGGAGGACTCACCGCGCACAACGGGCCAGGGGCGTGCGACAGCTCGGCACGTGCTCTTCCTGACCCTTGATGTCCGGGGCGATGATGTTCTGACGGATGACGTGTTCAGATAGTTTCGGGCCCGTGCAGCGGAGACAAACGAGCGTGCCGCGCACGCATCGATGCCTGCCTACGACGCAACGATGCGATCGATGGACGGACGCGCGACTGCAACGGAGGCAATCGCGCCTAGAGAGCAGTCAACCGTGCGTACTTGCAACGCAGCGGAGCGTCGACGGAAGGCCCCGGTGCGATCGATGCAGTCGCCCGCGCCTCCCGCCGAAGCGAACGCACGTGCACGGCAGAGCTTCGCGCGTGCGATGCACGCCGCGATGCGTGCGGCGCTGGCGCATTTCACTGCAGGGAAGCTGCGGGCTCCCAGTATCCGGCCAGGCCAGCGCCGCGCCGAAACTGGGACTACCGGCGCGATCGATCAGAAATACGCCGCGATGCCGAAGCTCTCTAGGCGGTTCGCGAGCTTGCGATCGAAGGTCGCTACGTCGTATCGGTTCGTCGTGGCGACGGCGACGATCGACGCGTCGGCTAGGCCGGTGAGTCGGGCGGGCCAGATTTCCAGCACGCGCTTCCATGGACAATCGTCGATGAGCTGCGCGCCGGGGAACGCGACAACGTCGCGGATGAGCGCGGCCAGTCGTTCGCCGGTGTACGCGTATTGGCTCTGCAGGACGTACGCGGCTTCGAAGAGGACGAACTGCGGAATGATCGCGGCGATCTCCCCTTCTTCCGCCTCGTTTAGCAGCGCCTCCGCGGCGTCGCGTTGCTTCGGATGCCGATCGACGAAGAAGGAGACGATGACGTTGGCATCGACGACTACGCTGCGCACGTCAGATGCGTCCTCGCGTCTTTCGCGCTTCGGCGACGGCCTGCACCGCATCGGCGGGGCCGTGCTTGATCACGCCTTTCCAGCGGTAGAGCGCTGGCCGTTCGGTGGTGATGGCAACGCGGCCGCCTTTGATCTCCCACGTCAGCTTGTCGCCGGCATCGACGTTGAGAGCTTCGCGAACTTCCTTCGGGACGGTCGTCTGGCCTTTGCTGGTGATGGTCGAGGTGGGCATGCTCGTTTCTCCTTACCTATCGTATCGCAAGTAAGGATCGGCAGCGAGGTCCCGCCCACCCAGCCCCGCTCCTCACGCGCACGGGCGGCCCTCAGAACGCCGCGCTCTGGATCAGCGTGCGGACGCTCAGCTCCGCGCTGCCGAGGCAGGCGTCGAGCGCGCGCAAGCCCTTCGAGAGGTCGGCCTTCGGGAAGTCGCTCGCGATCGCCGCGCGCAGGCTGAGCGTGGCGTGTCCCGGCAGGGCCTCCACGGCGCAGGCGCCCTTCCCCAGGATCTGCACGTCCTCGTGGCTGCGGGGGTGGATCTCGTACCACCACTCGTGGTCGGTATCCAACTTCACCTTGCCGCAGATCCGCACGCAGTCGCCCTTGCTCGGCACGGGCTTCCCGGCGAAGACGTGGAAGTACTCGACCCGCAGGAAGCGCGGCGCGTTGATGCCGTGCCCGGGATCGAACCGATAGCGGCGGCGCGGCTGCCCCTGCTGCATGATCTCCAGAAGGGCGAGCTGGAGGTCGATCGTCGCCAGGCCGTCGTTGGACTCGCCGACCTGTAGCACGGTGCCGGTGGCGCAGGCGTGGAGGTCGGTGCCCAGCCACCCGGAGACGCCCACCAGCTTGAAGTGGGTGGTCGTCAGGATGGCGATCGTCTCGTCCCCGAGGCTCAGCGGCTTGTTCGGCCGCAGCCGCACGGTGCGCGCGAAGCGCCGGGCGGCAGACCAAGGGGGGCGGAGCTGCTTCGTCCAGATCGTATGGTCATCCTCGAGCCACCGGTCGACCTTGACAGGGAGCACGAAGTCGGCAGGCTTGTTGGAGGCGCGGTTGACGATCAGCTCGAGCCGGTCGACCTTCCAGCCCCCGCCGGAGCCCTCGGGAGTGCCGGTGACGCCGCCGATCCCCTTCTTCTGCAGGCGGAGCCAAACGATGTCGTCGGTCGTCAGATGGAGGCCGCTGCAGTCGAGGCCGTAGACCTCGTTGGCGCCTCGCTCGAACTGGTTTTCCTTCTTCTTCAGTTTCCAACCGACGGGGCCAATGTCGAACCAGACGTCGTTGTCAGTGCCGGCGTCATCCTCGTCCGCGGTGACCACCCGGACGTCGAGTTGGTCAATCTCGAGAAAAGGGAGCGCGCTCATTGCAGGGCCACCAGGATGGGGATCAGGCCGCGGCCCGAGGGGAGCGAGCGCAGGGCCTTGCCGATGACCGCGCCGAAGGCGCGCGCCGGATCGCCGGCGCGCATGGCGTGGCCGGGCGTCGGAGACGTCGTCAGCAGGTCACCGACTTCGATCGCCGAGTAGCCCGCGTCCACCTTGCAGTGGACCTTCCCCATCAGCGCCACCGGCAGTCGGTCGGGCCGGGCCTCCTGCCGGTCGAGGACAAGGCCCGGCTTGTAGTCGCCGGCGCCGGAGACTACGCCGGCCACCTTCTTGTCGTAGGGCCGTTCGCTCGCTTGTAGCTTGCCCTCCTCGTCCAGCACCATGACCGTGCCGGGCTCGACGCCGTCCGGACGGGCGAGATCGAACTCCTCGGCGCAGTCGGCGTCCTTCAAGATGATGTCCCCGTCCGGCCCGTCGAGGATGATCGTGTCCTGCCCAAAGCCGTTCTTGACGGCGATCCGGCCCCCGGCGGGGTGGATCAAATTGTTGGGATCCTCCGAGGGTTCCAGCCGCCGCGAGTCGATACGGACGATCTCCTTGATGTCGCCGTTCCTGAGCAGGATGGAGCCCGAGTCGTTCGGGCCTTGGGCTGCCACGTGGACCGTGGCCTTGGACAGGGGCATGAGGCCCGCGCCAAAGCCCTGCGTGGCTGCCGTGATCCCCTTTTGGAACATGAAGATGTCCCCCTCGACGCCGTGGCCGCCGAGGTAGAGGTTCGCTCCGCTATCGAGCCTGACCAACTGCTTGCCGTCGGCGTTGATAAGGGTGAGCATGCCCCCCTGGCCGTCCAACTTGATGGTGACGGCCGCGACGTTGTTGAGAAGCTCGACGACCGGGAACTGAGTCATGGCGCTCCCTTCCTTTCAAAAGGTAGGTAAGCGGCATCTCCCCCCCGGCGATGCTGCTTGATTCATGAGTTAGGTAAGTATAGCAGAAGGTCAGCCAGCCGGCGGGACGCCGGCGCGACGCATCACCTCGGCCAGCTCCGGCGTGCGCCACGGCGTCGTCTTCACGATCTCGTCGACGAGCCTTCGGGCGGCGGCGTTGTCGCCCACCTTCAGATAGCTGCGCGCCAGGAGCAGCTTCGACTCCGCGTTCGGCCGCAGCGCGGCGTTGCGCTGCGCAAGCTGCACGAGGTCGGGGCGCGGCAGCGGGCGCGCCAGCGCGTCGCGGATCATGTGCCCGATGGCCGCCTCCGGATAGATTGCGAAGCGCGCGGCGTTCAATCGATCGGCCACGGCGAAAAGATCGGCGCGGCCGGCGATCCGCGCCAGCGCGTTGACGTACTCGGGGTTGTGCGTGCGGGCGACGATCGTCTCGTACAGCGCGATCGACTCCTTCGTCTTGCCGAGCTTATCGAGCACCTCGGCGATGTGCTCCTCGATCAGCCAGTAGCCGCTGTACGCCTTCTCCGCGCGGTGGTAGTGCGCGAGCGCCGCGTCGTAGTGCCCCTGCTCGAATTGCAGCAGCCCGCGCTGGAGCTCCACCCACGCGTACGAGCGCATCTCCTTGACCGAGATCTGCTCCTCCGCCTGCGCGTACGAGCGGTCGGCGGCGGCGAAGTCGCCGCTGCGCGACTGGAGGTAGGCGAGACGCGCGTAGTCGTCCCACTTCCCGGCGATGGAGATCTCGCGTTCGTAGCCGCGCCGCGCGTCGTCGTACTGCCCACGCTGAAAGGCGAGGTCGGCGCGCAGCGCGGCGACGCCCGGAATCTCCGCCTCGAGCACGTTGAGGTCCCGCTCCGCGGCGTCGAGACGATGCAGCTTGAAGTTGAACTGCGCGCGGAGGAGAAGAAGGTCCGCCGTCGGCCCCTGCTTGGCGAAGGCGTCGTCGATGGCGCGCTCGGCGGCACGAAAGTCGTCGAAGTCGCCCGTCAGCGAGGCGCGCTGGTAGGCGTAGAGCGGCTTCGCGGCGATTTTCGAGTCGATCGATCGAAGCTCGACGTCGTAGTCCGTCGGGCCGTGCTTCTTCGCCGCCGGGAAGATCGGCAGGAAGCCGGCGATGACGACCGCCGCCACCGCGAAGAGAACGAAGCGCCAGCGACGACCACCACCTGCGCCCCGCCCCCTGCGCCCTGCGCCCTCGTTCACCATGGATCCGCCAGGTAGGGGAACGTCTTGAGAAACGGCTTGTCGTTGTGCGCTGGATTCGGCGGCGTCTTCGGCACGATCGGCAGCGACGCCCACACCGCCGGATCGTTGAGCGTCTCCAGCGTGCACGGCTTGCCGAAGCAGCCGCTCTTCATGTCCAGGAAGATCGACAGAAAGCGCGTCGCCACCTGGTCCTCGGGGCGCCGGCCGAACGGCCAGGTGCCATTCGTGTCCATGTCGATGGCCTCGACGTTGGGGATGAAGATCTCGAACGGCTTCTTCAGCGGGATGTTGAGGTGCTTCGGGTTCCAGGAGTTGTCGGGCATGTTCAGGGTCTGGAAGAAGCACTTCTTGACGCGCGGGAACGCCTCGGTGGCGAGCGCATAGGTCTTGTAGACGGATACCGGCGAGTTGCTGTGATCGAAGCAGGTGCCCAAGCCGAGGGCGCTAACGGAGGGGCCGAAGCCCCAGCCGAGGTGGCCGAAGCGGATGACGAACTGCCGGGCCAGGCTGATGTTGTTCGCGCCGAGCTGGCGCTCGTCGTGGCGCTCGGAGAGCGCGGCGTCGGCGAACGGCACGCCGTCCGTGTCGACGAGCTTGTACTTCGCGAGCTCCGCCGCGGGGTCGTCCTCGCTCGTGAAGAGGTTCGTGAACCAATCGGCGATGCGGCCGAAGAACGAGCGCGGCGGCTCATCGGGAATCGTGGCGATCTTGTGCGAGGCCTTGAGCACGAAGCTCTCGCCCCACGAATTCACGATGCGGTCGCGCTGCGGGTTGCTGGTCACGTAGTCGAGCGGCATCTCCACGATGACGGCGTTGATGTTCCGCCCCGCCTGCGCGTCCTTGCCGCTGTAGACGAAGTGGTAGTTGCCGTTCGCGTCCTTGAGGAACCTGTTGCCCTTCCACGTGTGCGCGCCGGGCGGGAGCGCCCGTTTCGTGCCGCCGGGACGGCCCCAGTTCGGGTCCTTCGGATCGTCGTTGAAGAGCGTGTTCCCCTCGAGCTCGAGAAGCGTCTTCGGGATCTTCAGCTCGCGGTCGTCGTACGGCGCGGAGAGCTTGACCTTGTAGTACTGCGGCCCGTAATTGATGGAGCGGAAGAAGCCGGGAAGGTCGTTGAAGAAGGCGTCGTCGCGTCCGCCGATGAAGAGGTTGATGACCTTGCCGTCCGGCGAGCGCAGCGTCAGGGCCTTGTTCATCTCCACGGTCTGCGTGAAGTCGCCGCCGGGGAATCCGAGGAACCTCACGTGGGCCTTGTTGTCCGGCGTCGTCGTCACGCGCACCTCGGCCGGGTTCCACTGCAGGTACTTGCGCCCGACGGCGTCGGCGTACTTCAGGAAGTCCTCGATGGAGAGCATGTTCGGATGCACGACGCGCGGGTCGGCGTGCACGCGGATGCGGTAGAGCATGTCGTGGTCGAAGACGCCGGCCTTCGGAACGGAGGCGAACGTGAGCGCCAGGACGACGCGGTCGCCGCGGCTCTTGTCGTCCGTGGGCCAGCCGAACATGTCGTAGAGGTCGGCGGCGCTAACCGGGATGTCGGAGAAGATGGAGTTGACGGAGTTCGGATCGTTGTGGTCCGCGGCGCGCCCCGGCAGCGCGGCAGCGATGCAGAGGAGGGAGACGATGAGAGCTCGCTTCATTCGGTCCTCCGTCGGAACGCAATTCTTACCGCGGCCAGCGGGCATCCTCGATGTCCGGGAGCTCGACGCCTTCGTAGATGACGTCGAGGGCGATCTCGCAACCGATCGGGGCGAGACGGAGCAACGCCTGCGGCTCGCGGAGATCCGTCAGCCGCCAGTCGGCGCCGTCGCGGACAAACTGCTCGACGCGCATTCGGTTTTGTGAGACGAGAACGTACTCCTGCAACGACTCGAGACGACTGTAGTGCTCGAACTTTTCGCGGCGGTCGTACAACTCGGTCGTACGCGAGAGCACTTCGATGATCACACTCGGGTTCAGCACCGTAGCGACGCCCTTGTAATACTCCAGCTGAGGTTTGCCGCAGAGCGCCGAGAAGTCGGGATACGTGTACATCCCCGTCGAACTGACCTTGACTCGCGCGTCACCCGTGAAGACACGACAGGGACGCTTGCGTATCTGGTTGTAGAGTGCCCCACCCAGGTTCCAACAGATGAGATGGTGTGCGTCGCTGGCACCCGGCGACATCGCGTAGATCCGGCCGTTGACGTACTCGTGCCTGGTCTGGGCATGGAGTTCCATCTCCAGATATTCGGCCGGACTCACCAGCGCCGTTTCGGTCGTCGACATGACGTCCATTATCCGCTAATGTCGTCTTCACCCCATGTCCTTCGTCCATCTCCACCTTCACACCGAATACTCACTGCTCGACGGCGCCAGCCGCCCCGAGGAACTGGCCAAGCGCGTGGCGGCGCTGGGCATGCCGTCGTGCGCTATCACGGACCACGGCAACATGTTCGGGGCCGTCGAATTTTATAACGCCATGAAGAAGAATGGCGTTAAACCGATCATCGGCTGCGAGATGTACGTCGCCTACGGCTCGCGCTTCGAAAAGACCTCCGTCGAGGACCAGCAGGCCGACGCCGGCTCGAACAATCATCTGATCGTCCTGGCCGCGAACGAGACCGGGTACAAGAACCTGGTCAAGCTCGTCTCCGCCGGCTTCACGGAGGGCTTCTACTACAAGCCGCGCATCGACAAGGAGCTCCTGCGCGAGCACCACGAGGGGCTCATCGTCCTCTCGTCGTGCCTCAAAGGGGAGGTGACGCAGAACCTCGCCGCCGGCAACTACCAGCGCGCCAAGGACGCCGCGCTGCAGTACCGCGAGATCCTCGGAGCCGACAATTTCTTCCTGGAGATCCAGGACCACGGCATCCCCGACCAGCAGAAGATCATCCCGATGATGGCGCGCCTCGGCGAGGAGACGGGCTTGCGCCTCGTGGCCACGAACGACTCGCACTACCTCAACAAAGAAGACGCTTTCGCGCACGAGGTGCTGCTCTGCATCGGCACCGGCAAGACCTTGGGCGACGAGAAGCGCATGCGCTTCTACTCCGACGACTTTTACGTCAAGGGCCCCGAGGAGATGCGGCGGCTCTTCGCGCAGTACCCCGATGCGGTCGACAACACCATGCGCATCGCCGAGCGCATCCACACCTCGCTCGACGTCACCGGCCATCACCTCCCGAACTTTCCGGTGCCGCAGGGCAAGACGCTGGCAGGGTATTTCGAGGAGGTCGCGCGCGCGGGCCTCAAGCGCCGCCTCGAGCGCGCCGCGCCGCGCAAGCACGAGGACCCGGAGTACTGGGACCGCCTCGAGCGCGAGATCGAGATTATCAAGTCGATGGGCTTCCCCGGCTACTTCCTCGTGGTGTGGGACTTCATCAAATACGCGAAGGACCACGGCATCCCGGTGGGGCCGGGGCGCGGCTCCGGCGCCGGCTCGCTCGTGGCCTACTCGATGGGCATCACCGACGTCGATCCGCTCGAGTACGACCTCCTCTTCGAGCGCTTCCTCAACCCCGAGCGCATCGACATGCCGGACATCGACATCGACTTCTGCATGAACCGCCGCGGCGAGGTGATCGAGTACGTGCGCGAGAAGTACGGCGAGGACAAGGTGGCGCAAATCATCACCTTCGGCACGATGGCGGCGAAGAGCGTCGTGCGCGACGTCGGACGCGTCCTCGGGTTGCCCTACGGCCTCGTCGACAAAGTGGCGAAGACGATCCCCGCGGGCCCCGAGGTCACGCTGCCGACGGCGGCGAAGGAATCGCCGGCGCTCGCGGACGCCATCAAGAACGACAGCGAAGTAGCGCGCGTCGTCGAGATCGGCTCGAAGCTCGAAGGGCTCTCGCGCCACGCCGGCATGCACGCCGCCGGCGTCGTCATCACGCCCGAGCCGGTGACGAACTACGTGCCGCTCTACCGCACGAACCGCGATGAGATCGTGACGCAGTTCGACATGCGCGTGGTCGAGAAGATGGGCCTCCTGAAGATGGACTTCCTCGGCCTGCGCACGCTGACGGTAATCGACGATGCCATCAAGTCGGCCGAGGCCGAGGCGGGGACGCGCATCGACATCCACAACCTCCCGCTCGACGATCCCGATGTCTTTCGGTTGTTCCAGGAAGGGCGCACGAAGGGCGTGTTCCAGTTCGAGTCGGGCGGCATGGTCGACCTGCTGCGGAAGTCGCGGCCGACGAAGTTCGAGGACCTCGCGGCTTTGAACGCGCTGTACCGGCCGGGCGCACTCGACGCCGGCATGGTCGACGAATACGTCAAGCGCAAGGCCGGCCAGTCGAAGGCGAAGTACCTCGTGCCGGAGATGAAGGAGATCCTCGAGGAGACGTACGGCGTCATCGTCTATCAGGAACAGGTCATGCAGATCGCGCAGCGCGTGGCCGGCTACTCGCTCGGCCAGGCAGACCTGCTGCGCAAGGCCATGGGGAAGAAGATCGCTTCGATGATGGCGGCGGAGCGCGAGAAGTTCGTGGCCGGCGCGAAGTTGCAGGGCTACGACAGCAAGAAAGCGAACGAGGTCTTCGACTACATCGAGCCGTTCGCCCGCTACGGCTTCAACAAGTCGCACTCCGTGGCCTACGCGCTCGTCGCGTACCAGACGGCGTGGCTGAAGGTGCACTACCCGCGGCACTTCATGGCCGCGCTGATGACCTCGGAGATGGACCGCACCGACGCGGTGGTGAAGTTCATCAACGAGACGGCGCAGATGGGGATCAAGATTCTGCCGCCGGACATCAACGAGTCGAATTACGCGTTCACGGTGGTCGGCCCGAACATCCGCTTCGGCCTCGGCGCGGTGAAAGGGGTCGGGCAGGGAGCGATCGAGTCGATCCTCGAGGCGCGGCGGCGCGTGGGGCGGTACAAGTCGATGCTGGAGTTCTGCGAGCACGTCGACTTGCGCGCGTGCAACAAGAAGGTGATCGAGGCGCTGATCAAGTCGGGGTCGTTCGACTCGTTCGGGCTCTCGCGGCGGGCGCTCTTCGAGTCGATCGACAACACCGCCGACTCCGCGCAGCGCACGAAGGACGAGAAGGAGCGCGGGCAGTCGTCGCTCTTTGGAATCGCGTCCGCCGCGATGCCCGCGCCGCGCATCGCCAATCTTCCGGAATGGTCCGAGGACGAAAAACTCCGGAACGAGAAAGAAACGCTCGGCTTCTACATCACCGGCCATCCGCTGAACAAATACACCGGGGAGCTGGAGCTCTTCGCGAAGGGCATCAACACGGAGACGCTCTACCGCTACGTCGACCAGACGGTGAACATCGGCGGGATCATCTCGCAGATGAAGCGCTCGAAGATCAAGAAGGGGCCGAACGAGGGGAAGATCATGGCCAAGTTCGTCCTCGACGATCAGTTCGGCTCGGTCGACGTGGTCGTTTTCTCCGACCTCTACGCGAAGTATGCGAAGTGGCTGGAGAACGGCGTGGCCGTGCTGGTGACGGCGAGCGTGAAGGACACGGGCGGAATGGCTGCGGGACGGAGCGCGTCGCTGCAGTCGGCCGAGCAGAACGCGCAGGCCATCGACGACGAATACGGCGGGCACCCCGAGGCGGCGCGCGCGCGGGTGTCGGCGTACGACGTGAGCGTCGAGGATGCCGAGGATGACCGCGACCCGAAGGAGATCGAGCGCGAGAAGTACGGCGACCGCGAGGACAACTTCGCGCTCTTCAACGCCGCGGCCGACGAGGCCGTGGCCGAGCCCGAGCCGCCCGCGACCGACTTCGCCGCGCACGCGGCGAGCTTCCACGAGGCGCCGATCACGCCGGAGCTCAACGCGCTGGAGATCGTGCCGCTCGAAGGGATCCGCGAGAAGAAGGTGAAGGAGATCGCGCTCGAGGTGCGCTATGCCGACATGACCGAGGATCGCGTCAAGCGGATGCGCGAGGTGTTCGAGGACAACGCCGGCGAGATCCCGGTGAGCATCACCATCGTCGACGTCCCCGACAGCGCCGGCGGCGCGCCGGTGCGGATGAAGATCAACCAGCACTTCCGGGTGAAGCCGGGGCCGGAGCTGCGCGCGGCGCTGGACACGCTGACGGCGAAGGCGCAGTACATGTTTTAGAGCGGGCGAGCGCCAACCGCGATCTCCTCGGCCTCCTTTGAACTTCGTACGCATTTTGCGTACGATCGTTCGCAGAATGCGTACGAGCTCGACGCCGGCAGACGCTTCCTCGAGTCCCGGCACGCTCTTGTTTGGAAAGGCGAGAGGCCGGCTGCTCGCCTGGTTGTATGCGCATCCTGACGAGCGGTTTTATCTCCGACAACTGGTTGCGCTCACGGGAGTCGCTCTAGGCGCCGCTCAGCGCGAGGTGCAGTTGCTGGCTGCGGCCGGACTGGTGACCCGCCATGTCGAGGGGCGCCAGGTCTATTACCAAGCCAATCGAGCTTCACCGATTTTTCCCGATCTGCAGCGAATCCTCCTGAAGACCTTCGGTGCCGCTGATGTCATCGGCCGCGCGCTCGCCGAGGTCCGCGGTGCGATCGAGATTGCGTTCATCTACGGCTCCGTGGCGAGGGGCACGGCTGGCGCCGGAAGCGACATCGACCTGCTCGTGGTCGGACGCGTCTCCTTCAGCCGCCTGATCACGACTCTGGCGCCTGCACAACGAGAGCTGGGCCGTGAGATCAACCCGACTGTCTATCCGCGGGAAGAGCTCAGAAAGAAGCTTCGCGCAGGCCATCACTTCCTGAGCTCTGTTCTGCGTGACCCGAAAATCTTCATTGTGGGAACTGAGCATGACCTTGTCCGATTGGCAGAAGTACGGTTGGTTGACGCCTCACCAAACGAGCGCGCGGGAAATCTCCGATCTACTCGCGGTCGTCGAGCGTGATCTCGCGGACAGCGCCGCGGACCGGGTCAGCGCTGACTGGCGACTCAACATCGCGTATAACGCGGCGTTACAAGCTGCGACGATCGCACTCGCCGCATCGGGATACCGCGCATCGCGCGATCAACATCACTACCGAATCATTCAGTCGCTGCGCGAAACCATTGCGGCCGAAGAGGGCGTGGTGATGGCGTTTGATGCATTCAGAAAAAAGCGCAATCTCGGTGGGTACGAACGCGCCGGTGTTGCTTCGGACGCGGACGCGGCGGAGATGCGAAAGCTCGCGATCACCCTCCGCGACCATGTGATGGCCTGGCTCGAAGCGAGCCATCCGGAGCTGCTCGCCGAAGGTTAGGGGACGCGAGCACGCAGTCACGTTCCATCTGCTCGTCAAACGCGGGCCGACGGATCGCTTGGAGTGCTCGCGCGCAGTCCATGTTTTAGAGGGATTCCGTGTGCGGAAGTCCGATCGCATGCAGCTCGCCGGCGGCATCGAGGAGGTACGCCACATCGCCGGCGACAGTCACAGGAGCGTTCAACGGCACCCTCCTTTCGTCCTGCCACCAGGGCGAATCGTCTTCACCGGGTACTTCGTCGCCAGGAAAATAGACCTCTCCTTTCCGCCCCGCGATCCCCAGCGCGATCGACCAGGTCCGGTGCCCGGTCCGTGTGTCGAGAGCGTGGAGTGCACCGTCGAACCGCGGCACGAGCACATCCGAGCCGAACGCCGCGGGGCTGCCGTACTGCGGAAACGCCGGCCAGCCACACGGCTCGGCCCACACGATTCCGCCGTCGCGATCGAATGCGATGGTGAGGTTCGAATACGCGGCGGGAACGATCACGAGCCCGTTGACGATCGCAGGGCGGGCGCGGATGTTCCCATAGTCCTCGCCCGGTACGTCGGGATCCGCGGTGGTATAGCGAATCTGGAATCGACGCCTTTCCAGTGCCGTCACCGGTACGCCCGGCAACGTCGTCTCCCGCGAGTGAGGCAGAAAGATCGTGCCTTCGAGACGCACCGGGCTGGCCGTGAACCAACACGGTTCGCTGCTTCCGCCGTATGCGGAGCGCATGACGTGAACGCGTCTCGTCGAAGGCGCCCACGGATCGGCCGTCCAACGCAGCGGATCGGCCAGCGGAGCCTCGATCACCCATCCCGTCTGCGTGGCAAACAGAATTCGATCGCCGATGATCAATGGATCGCCGACGACACCGCCTTCGATGTGCGCCTCGGCGAGCACGGCGCCCGACGCCGGATCGACCAGCACGCTGGCGCCGTCGACGGCGCAGATCAGGATGCCGGCAGGCGTCTGCGTCGGGCGCGCAAGCACGGCAGCCGAGAGGCGTGGCGGCTCCGGCCAGCGCGCCTCGCCGCTGGCGGCATCGATGCACTCGACCGTCCCCGCATCGGTGCCGACGTAGAGAAGGCTTTCGACCTGCAGGATGGCGTTTGCATCGCCGCGCGTCCGTGCGTGCCACACTTCGACGAGGTCGGCCGCGCGAAGACAGGCGATCCCATCGCGCGCGTCCGGTTCGTTGTAGATCGTTCCCGCCGTCGGAACGTAAAGCCATTCGCCGTCGGCCACGATCTCGTTTTTCAGCGTACCGATACCGACCGGTGCGCTGGCGAGTAATTCGGGCACCGCGCGCGATGCGCCGGCCACGCGCTGCACGCGTTTGACGATGACCTCCGCGAGCTCGCCGGCCGATTGTCGCAGCAGATCGAAGTAGAGCAATTGCTTCGGGAGCCACGAGGGCGGCTCGCCTTCGACGCGTACCGGGATCAGAAAGGCCGTACGGTCGACGGCGCGGCGCGCCAGGACCGCATCGCGCTCGATTCTCGTCCAGGCGCTGTTCTCATACGCCGGGGAGCAGAGAAGAACACAAACGCGCGCCTGGGCCCGATAGACGTCGGTGAGCGCGTCCGGACCATCGCGGCCGACGATCGTCTCTACATCCACCCGGTCGAAGAACACCGCGAGACCGCGCTGCCGCAACATCGTGGAGAGCTCCGACGCCAGCCCTTGCTGTGCGTTGACGTAGCTGAGAGCGACATCGAATCTGAAAGACATGACCGGCGTCCGCTGGACCGACCGCGATGTTCGCTCGGGATCAGACCGTCGTCACGCTTGCCAATTGGCTCGCCAGATACTGGTAGAACGCATTCGGCCCCTGTCCGGCGGCGAACGTGGTGCAGAGGTTCACCGGATATCCGGCGCCGGCGGTGAATTGGCCGAATGTGGGGCTTTGCGGGTTGACGTCGATGTCGACGCTTGCGCTCTCCAGGGAGAACAGGCCCGGCATGCCGAGGTATGCGGCGGTCAACGTGTCCCAGAAACTGTAGCCGCCCTGGAAGGCCACCAGCGCGTACATCTGGCAGACCAGATCGATCATCACGTTGTTCGACGCCTGGGGCAGAAAGTACTGCTGCAGCGTTGAAGGGGCCAGCAGCGTCGAGTTCGTGATATCGAGCGGAAACATGCTCACTTTGACGCCCGACTGAAGCACCGTGCGCACCGATTGGGGATCCCAGTACGCGTTCCATTCGGCGTTGGGATTCGCGCCCGGGGCGATGCCGGTGTCGATGTTGCCGCCGGCGTTGATCGTTCCGCCCATCCAGACGACTTCGCCGATCGAGCTCAGGATGGAGGGATCGGTCTCGATGGCCGCGGCGAAGTCGGTCATCGGAGAGGTGATCAGCATGGTCACGGCGGTGCCGGCGGCGTCGCTCGCCGCCTTGACCTGATCGCGGAAGGCCGCGACGGCGGCCTGTCGCGCGCGCCCGAACGACACTGTGTGCGGCGAGCCGATCGCCGGTCCGCCGGCGGGATTCAGGATCGGCAGGAGATTGACCATCATCGCGTACTGGCGGTACTCCCACGGAAAGGGGCGCTCGCTGCTGCTGTCGCTGAGGAAGAGGGGGAGGGTGGGCTTTCCCAGCAGGTTGAAGAGGCGCTGGCAAGCGCTCGCGGTCGGATAGCCGAGGCAGTCGGCGGGGATGATCCAGACGCTGGAGAGCTGGATCTGCGGAGCCATCGAAGCGAGAAAGGGGACGCAGACGAGCTCGTCCACGGCTCCGTCATGCATCAGGATGACTGGCGTGGTCATAGAGCCTCCATTCACGACGAGATGCGCACGAACTTCGCGTGCGATGGGACGCCCTTCGTGTCGAGGACGAAGATCATGTAATAGCCGGGCGGGGCGATGTTCGCATCGGGCGGCGCGGTCACGGTCAGGTCTCCTCCCGCGGCGGTGAAGGAGAGACCGACCAGCCGCTGCTCCATGTTGAAGGCATGGGTCACCGCGCCGGGACGCATGGCCACGACCGAGCCGATGGTGACGCCGTCGGGCACGGTCACGGAGAGCGAAAACTTCGAGCCGTACGTCACGGCGTCGGGACTTTTCGTGATGGCGGGCCGCGGCGCGCGCGAGCCATTGGCCCGAAAGAGATAGGCCGGCGAGTAGATCTCCATGAAGCCGACGAAGCTGCCGCGGATCGGATTGCCGCCGAGGGAGAGGACCGTGGCATCGGGAAGAAGAATCGTGTTCGAGTGGTAGACGCGCGGAAAGGCGGTGATCCCGGCGGGCGTCAGCGTGTTGCTTTCCGGATCGTACAGCTCGGCCGGCATCGTGGCCGTCGACTGGTCTTCGTCGATCACCGATCCGCCCGAGACCAGGACTTTTCCGTTCGGCAGAATCGTGGCATTCATCTCGATCCGCCCGGCCACCATCGTCGGTCCCCATTCCCACTTCGGATTCGGCTCGGAGAGATCGATGATCTCGGAGGTCGGCGTGGCCGGGACGTTTGCGTTCGTCGCGTTCGACGACGAGCCGCCGAAGAGGATCACCTTCGGCTTGTAGCCGTTCTCCGGCCGGAGCGGGAGGAGGACGGACGATCCGTAGATCCGCATCATCCCGAATCTCGTCGTGGCCACCGGCGTCCAGGTGTGTGTGGCCGGATCCCACATGTGCGTGTCGGGGTTCCAGCCCGACTCGAAGACCTTACCGTTGGGCAGCACGTGCTGGCGGGGGAAGTACTCCAGCGTCTCGAACCGCGGAGCGCCCCAGGCCGTACCGGCCGCGCTCCACTGGTTCGTGGCCGGATCGTAGACCTCGACGCTGCTGTTGTACGTGTTTCCCAGGGACGTGAGGCCGGAGATGGCCATGACCCGGCCGTTGGGGAGAACCGTTGCCGTCGGATACCAGCGGCCGTCGGACATGTTCGGGCCGGCGGTGAATTTCTCCGTCTTGGGATCGAAGAGCGCCGTCGACGACGATCCCTGGAAAAACCCCGACGGCGAACCGTCATAGCTCTTCGTGCCGCCGATGACGAACGGCCGACCGTCCGGAAGGATGACCATGCCGTTGCAGAACATGTCGGTGGGGGTGGCGAACGTCGTCATCAGCTGCACCGTGGGATCCCACACCCCGGCCGTGTAGACGTTGTTTCCCGGATAGTTCGCCGAGCCGGCAATGACGAGGAGCTTGCCGGTGTGCATCAGCGACACGTGCACGGGATTGATGGGCGAGCCGTAATTGAGCGTCGCCCACATCCCCTGAACCGGCGCCGTGCCGGGGACGGGAATGGGCGGGCCGTTCGGGTCCACTGACGTCGGCGCGGGAGCCGGACCGCCGTGCATGTGCATCTTTCTCGGAGCCTTCTGGGCGAGCGCGCCCGCGGCAATGGCCAGGGAGAGAATGGAAAGGAGAGCCAGGGCTTGTTTTCGGCCGTACATCGCTCGCGCTCCTTCTTACCGGTTGAACTGCGCTGCCACGTAGTCGTAGAACGCCTGCTGACCGCCATCCGAGAACTTCTGAACGACCTGCACCGCCCGCCCGCCGTGGGCCGGTCTGATGCAACCCTGCGCGTCGTCGAGCGTCGTGTCGATGGCCAGGCTCAGCGTTTTCGGCGCCACGAAGAAGAGGCGGTTGGCAAGCCAGCAGGTGGTGACGACGTCCCACATGTCATAGAACGACTCGGCGCTCACCAACTGGTAGCTCTGGTACGCCAGCTCGGAATAGCGCGCGCCGTTCTGCGCCTGCGCGGACAACGTGTTCATGAAGCTCGGGGTGATCGCGGCCTGATTGGTGATGTCGAGCGGGAACTGGATGATCGGACAGGTCGTGTTCTGAAACACCCACTCGACGGATGGCGCGTCCCAGAAGGCGTTCCACTCCGCACACGCGTTCCACGGCGGCGTCGGCACCGTGGTCTGATCGAGATTGCCGCCGACGCTGATGGCCCCGCCCATCCAGATGATCTGTTCGATCTTCGACGTCAGTCCCGGCGATTGCTGCAGCAGATTCATGATCGGCGTCATCGGACAGGTGACGAGCAGCGTCACCGGCCCGACGGCGCCTTCCATCAGCGAAAGCAGCAGTGCGTCGCCGTCCGGGAACGGCGGCCAGCCGGGGTTGGGCGGGAAGCTCTGGAGGCAGGCGATCTTCGACTCGCGAACGCAGTCGCTGCGGTATTGCCATGGAAAGGGATTCCATCCGCGCGCGCTGCTCAGCCCCATGGGGATGTCGGTGCGGCCGATATAGCTCATGACCTGCCAGGCGGTCTGCATCGCGGCCGAGTCGATGCAGTCGGCGTTGACGATCACCGCGCCGAGGAAATTGATGCCGGGCATCGTGGTCAGGAGGACCTGCGACATGTACTCGTCGATGGCAGCGTCGTGCAGGAGAATGACGTCCATGGAGACTCCTTTGCGTTGTCGGGGGGGTGGAGCCCACAGCGTAACATTCTTTCGCTACACCGCGACCAGTACGCTTCAATTCGACAAGACGGCCCGTGGTCCGCGCGTCACACTGCGCGCATGAGCAGACGCGTTCCCGTTCTCGCACTCGCGATGTCGCTCGCGCTTTCGGCCGCCGCCGCAGCGGCTGATTCCGACGCGCTGGTCGGACTGTGGAAAGCGAAGCGCTGGCTCAAGCCGCACGTCCGCTCTACGCTGATCATCGAGCGCAATGGGGGCGTCTATACCGCCGACCTGGCCGGCCGCGTCGTTGCGGTGACGGTCAAAGGACGCGAGCTCTCGTTCCGGCTGCCGAACGGCCGCGAGTCATTTCGAGGCAAGGTCGAAGCGGAGGAGATCGCGGGCTGGTGGTATCAGCCGAACGCGATCCCGGTGCGGTTGCACAAAGCGGGTGCGCACCGGTGGATCGGCACGGTCGAGACGATCGAGAACGCGATCACGTTCTATCTGCTCGTGCAAACGCGGGCCGACGGATCGCTCGGAGTGCTCGTCGACAATCCGGAGGTCGACTGGGGCGTGCGCATCGGCGCCGACACGATCGTTCGCGAGGGGAACGTCGTGAAGCTGATCGGGAAGAACAGCGTCGTCGCCACCGGCGCGTACGACGCGGAGAAGAACGTCATCACCCTGCCGCTTCCGAATTGGGGGGGCACGTACGACTTCAAGCGCGACACGGACGGCAGCGACTTTTACGAGCGCGGGAAAAATCCTGGACGATACGTCTATCACCAGCCGTCCGCGCTCGGCGATGGATGGCCGACGCAATCGCCGGAAGCCTCGGGCATCGATCGCGCCGGTCTGGAAGCGACGATTCAGATGTTGATCGATCGTCCGATCGACTCGAACGACGTTCCGCTCGTCGACGCGCTGCTCGTGGCGCGCCACGGAAAGCTCGTGCTCGAGGAGTACTTCCGCGGACAGGACCGCGACACGCAGCACGCCTTGCGCTCGGCGCAGAAAAGCATGACCTCGGTGCTCGCCGGCGCCGTCATGCACGAAGGCGGTCCGCTCAGCGTCTCGTCGCCGGTCTACAAGGTCATGAACGGCGGGACGTTTCCTCCCGATCTCGAGCCGCGCAAACGGGCCATGACGCTCGAGCATTTGCTGACGATGACGTCGGGATTGCAGTGCGACGACTGGGACGACAAGGAGACACACAACGAAGACGAGATGTGGGACAACGCGACGAGCGAGCCCGATTTCTACCGCTACGCGCTGAATCTGCCGATGGCCAGAAATCCGGGAGAGAAGGCCTTCTATTGCTCGGCCGGCGCGAATCTGGCGTTGGGCGTGATCGGACGCGCGACCGGGGAACCGGTGGTCGAGCTCTTCGATCGCCTCATCGCGCGGCCGATGAAGATCGATCGCTACCTCTTGCCGTTGAACGGCGCCGGCCAGCCCTACGGCGCCGGCGGCGCGAGCTTCCGTGCCCGCGACTTTTTGAAGTTCGGCCAGCTCATGCTCAATGGCGGAACGTGGAATGGACACCGGATTCTCGGTCGCGACTACGTGAAGCGTTCCACCTCGCCGTTGTACGCGCTAGGCCGATTCCATTACGGATATCTCTGGTGGATCCACGACTATCCGTACAAGGACCGCACCGTCCGCGCGTTCTGGGCGGGCGGGAACGGCGGACAATCCGTCGTCGTCATTCCGGAGCTCGACCTCGTCGTGGCCACGTTCGGCTCGAACTATTTCTCGGCGGGCGGCCACTACGTGCAGCTCGAGGTCATCCCGAAGTCCCTCCTTCCCGCGGTGCATTGACCTGCGGTGTACGATCGCGGCGAACATGTCTTCCACGCCGTTCACCCGGCACTGCCCCAACTTGGGCGCCCGATGACCTTCGAGGAATGGGCGGCCATGGACGAGGACGAAGGATTGTGGGGGTGCCTCCCGACATCGTCGTGGAAGCGATCTCCCCTTCGCCGCGCGACGAGCGGCGCGATCGCATCGAAAAGATGGACGAGTATGCGGCGTTCGGTGTTCCCTGGTACTGGATCATCGATCCGAGACTCCAGTCGCTGGAGATCTTCGAGTTGATCGATGGCCGTTATGCGCGCGCGGCGCGCGCGACGGAGGGACGGCTGGAGGCCGTTCCAGGTTGCTCCGGACTGCAACTCGAGCTCGACGCACTCTGGGAGGAGATCTCGCGACTCGATGCGTCGCAAGATCTCTGAACGAGGTCCGCCGACTGGCGCTGGCTGCTGGAAAGTGACCGCGCTAGTATGTCCGCTCGTGGTCCTTCTTCACGGGTCCCCGCAATCGCGGCGCGCGTCACTCGGATGCTGATTGACTTCGCCGCATGATCCCCGGCCAGGAGGAGAGATGAACGGAGCCGATGAGAGGAATGTCGCGGGCGAGCGGCCACGGGTTGCGGAGATCGCGAAATGGGTCCTCGGCGTATCGGGTGCGGCGATTCTGGCCATTTGCGCGCTCGTGCTGATCGGCGCGCCACGTGAGCAATTCGAGAGGGCCAGTCAATTGGTCTTCAACTCGCTCCTCCCTCTTCTCGGTACCTGGGTCGGGACCGTTCTGGCGTACTACTTCTCCAGCAAGAATTTCGAGAGTGCCAGTCAGAGCGTCGAGCGCCTCGTCAACCTGACCACCGAACAGAAGCTCGGACAGATGTTCGTCGAGAAGGAGATGTTGCGGCCCCCGCAGATCACGACGTATGAGATCCCGTCCGGCAAGGCGCCCAAGGATGTGCCCCTCACCGAGGTGATGAAGAAACTCGGCGGCAAGATCACGCGCGTTCCCATCGTCGACGACAGGAACGTCGTGCAGTACATCGTTCACCAGAGCGGCCTGTTCAAGTTCATCGCCGCGCAGGCGATGGCCGGCAAGGGGGCGACCATCGACCAGCTCACGCTCCAGGACCTCATCGACGACGCGGAACTGAAGAATTGGATCTCCAACATCGTCTATGTCTCCGACCAGGCCTCGGTCGCCGATGCGAAGAGCAAAATGGAACAGCAAACCGGCTGTCAGGACCTCATCGTGACGAAGACGGGAAAGAAGGACGAGCCGATGCTCGGCTGGATGACGAACGTCGAGATCGGACGACTTTCCAAAGCGTAAGCCGAGGTGGATACGATCGATGGGTGACCCGACGAGACGCCCGAAGTCCGAGATCGACCTGCAGCAGTTGAGGCAGTTTCTCGAGTCGATGAAGACCATCACCGAGGACTTCATCGTCGGGCCGAAGGGCGGTGAGCCTCTCTACCATTACACCGATCTGAACGGCGCGCGAAGCATCATTTCGGACAACGACCTCTGGCTGACGAACTCGCGCTACTCCAATGACGAAGAGGAGATCACGCACGGCTACCGCGTTGCGAAGAAGGTCATCGAGGAGGCGAAGCTCGGGGCCAATCCCCATCCGGAATGGCTGCCGTACCTGAGCGAAGTCGCGAAGCTCGTCGAAAAGCCGGCCGACGAAGGCGTCTACATCTGCTGTTTCTGCAAATTCGACAACCTTCTCAGCCAGTGGCGCGGCTACGCCGCGAGCGGAAACGGCGTCAGCATCCAGTTCCACCCGCCGGGCTTCGGATACATCGCCGGACCTGATTCGCCGGTCGGAGGTCTGATGCGCCTCTGGAGGGTCCTGTACGAGGAAAAGGACCAGCGCGACATCCTCTCGAAAGCGCTTCGCTTTCCCTTCGACAACGGATTGGCCGACCCGATCGAGACGCGCGCGCAACGTGCCGCGGACGCGATCACCTTCTTCATCCCGACGTTCAAGAATCGCGACTTCATGGGTGAGGAAGAGTGGCGCCTGATCTTCACCCCGCCGCCGGCGTGGAGCGTGAAGCCTCGGTTTCGGGTTGCGCGCAATATGCTCGTTCCTTACTACACGCTCAAGGACCTCGGCGCCTCGCTCGATCCACCCCCGCCGCCCGACCAACCGCTGCCAATCACCGGTCTCCTGATCGGCCCGAGCGCGCAGAAGACGCTCAACGCAGCGAGCGCGCAGACGCTGATCAATGCCAGGGGCTACAACTTCATCGTGCGCGTCTCGGATACGCCGTGGAGAGGGTGAGGCCCGTCAACTCTCGATAAAGCCCTGCCAACAAATCGGCAACGCAGCGCGGCCGCGGCGATAGCGGTGGCATGATCGGGAACGGTCGCGTGCGTGGTTTCTTTTGCGCACGCCTCGGGTCGAACGGACATGCCGATCCTCACGCTCGTCGTCGCCCTCCTGGCCCAGTTGGCGCTGCCGGCGCCGCCGCCGCAGTACGACGCCTTGAAGCGCGATGCCGAGCGGTACTACGCGGAGAAGTCGTTTCAGCGCGCGCACGATCTCTACGCGCAGGCCGAGACGCTCGAACGTCCGGCGGAGGAGCGGCGCTGGGTGGAAATGCGTCTCGCCGACACGGGCTGGCGCGCCGACGACTCGAATCCGTACCAGCCGTCACCGCAGCGCGAAGGCGCCCTGGCAGCGCTCGAGGATCTGATCCGCAAGGCCGGCGACGCCCACGACCGCGTCTGGGCCGAGGCCCACGAATCCCTCGGCGACTACAACACCGTTCGCCAGTGGCCGAGGGACTACAACGTTGCGCTGCCGCACTACAGCGCGGCGCTCGATTGGTGGGCGGCGAGCGGAGACCTCTCCCTCGCCCGCGCGCGCTACCTCGCCATCGTCTTTCGCTTCTCCGAAAGCAACAGCAACCCCGTTCCGAAAGAGCTGCTCGTCAACGCGCTGGCCATCGCCGACACGCCGCGCGACCGCGATCGCGCCCGCCTTCTCCTGGCGCGCGCCCTCCTGATCGTGCGGACGCCGGAGAACATCGAACGCGGCCTCGAGCACCTCGACATCCTCATCCGCGAGGGCCGGCAGGGGGCGTACTACGACGAGGCCCTCTTCGCCGCCGCGCGGCAGCTTTCGGACCTTGGCGAGGTCATCGTCGACGGCGGCCGGACGGGCTACCGGCAGAACCACGTCCGCGCCCTCGAGCTCTATCGCCGCATCGTCAACGAATACGGGCCGCGCGACTCCGCGCGCTACGACGAAGCGAAGAAAGCCATCGACGAGATCACGCGGCCGAGCGTGAATGTCTTCGTGACATCGAACTTTCTTCCCGCGTCCGAGCAGCAGGTCGCGCTGGCGTGGCGCAACGTCAAGTCCATCGAGCTGGCCATCACCGCGATCGACATGGTCCGCGACGTGCCGCGGCTACGAACCGACTATTGGAAGTGGCCGGACGCGCTCGAGGCCGAAGGCCAGCGCGTGATCCGCCGCTGGACCTTCGAGACCAACGACCGCGGCGACTACGCGCCCCGCACCGAGACGATGCGCATCGCGCCGAAGCTACCGACGGGAGCGTACCTGATCTCGGCGAGCGGCGGCGGCAACGTGGCCCGGCAGCTCCTGCTCGTCACCGAGACGGCCATCCTCACGCATGCCTTGGGCAACCGGCTGCAGATCTACGTCGCCAACGCGATCACCGGCGAGCCGGTGGCGGGAGCGCGCGTGCGCGTGCTGCAGAATCATCAGTCTCAAAGGACCGCGGAGACTAACGCGAGCGGTCTGGCCGAGGTCACCGTCGGAGACAACGAGTCCGGCTCCACGCTCATCACCGCGGTGCGCGGCGCGCAGCAGGCTTACGACATCACGAATGTCTACCCCGTGCGGCCGAGCCCCGCCGAGTGGCGCGTCTACGCGTTCACCGACCGCCCCGCCTTCCGCCCTGGCGAAACCGTGCACTGGAAGATCATTGCCCGCACGCGCCATGACGGCCCGGAGTGGCAGACGCCCGCCGGCCGCGCGTTGACGTGGACCATCGTCGATCCACGCGGCGAGAAAGTGGCCTCCGGCGTGGCCACGCTCAACGCATACGGAAGTTTCTGGAGCGATCTGCCGGTCACGGCGGCGATGCCGCTGGGCGTCTATCGCATCGAGTTCTCCACCGACGAGCCGGAGCACTCGTCCGCCGGGAGCGCGCTGCTCTTCAGCACCGAGGAGTACAAGCTGCCGGAGTTCGCGGTGGCGGTGACGACGCCGGAGGAGAACGGCAAGAAGAAGCAGTTCCGCCTAGGCGACACGATCGAGGCCACCGTCGAGGCGTCGTACTACTCCGGCGGTCCGGTCGCGAACGCCGCCGTGGAGGTCGACGTCAACGAGTTTCCGTACGTCCGCATCTGGAATCCGTGGCATCAATACGACTGGCTTTACGAGCCGGTCGATTCGCCGGATCTCGGCGGGGAGCAGAAGCAGTCGCACCAGACGCTGCGGACGGACGCGAACGGCCGCGCCGTCGTGCGCATCGAGACGAGCCGCGACGGCGGCGACAAGTTGTACGTGATCTTCGCCAACGTCACCGACTCCTCGCGGCGCGAGGTCTCCGGCGACGGCCAGGTGGCCGTGACGAAGCAGCGCTACAGCGTGGCCGCGCATCCGGAGCACTACCTCCGCCTTCCCAACGAGCGCGCCTCCATCGTCTTCAACGCGGCCGACGCGAATGACGAGCCGGTGCAGACCAGCGGCACGGTGACGCTCTACCGCCGCACGTGGGAAAAGAAGGCGTACCGCGAGGAGCTGGTGTCGACGACGGCGCTGACGACGGACGCGAAGGGGATGGCGACGTTCACCTTCACGCCGGCGCGGACCGGCTACTACACGGTGAAGTGGTCGAGCGAGGACCGCGATCCCAAGCGAGCGCTCCAGGCGCGCGACGTCGTCACGGCCGAGTCGTCGGTCTGGGTGAGCGAGCGCGCCACGAACGACGTCGGCTATCACGCCGCGGGGCTCGACATCATCGTCGACGGCGACACCTTCCGCGTCGGCGACACCGCCGCGGTGCTGATCGTCACGCCGGCCAGCGGGCGCTGGGTCGTCGTGAGCACGACCACCGACAGGCTGGAGTCGACCCAAGTCCTTCACCTCGACGGCACGGTGAAGCTGCTGCAGATTCCGATCGAGCAGCGCCACGTCCCGAACTTCGTCATCACCGTTTCGTCGATCTTCGACCGCGCGCTGTCGCACGACGTGAAGCGCATCGTCGTCCCGCCGGCGGAGCGCTTCGTCGCCGTCGACGTGCGCGCCGACCGCGACGCCTACGAGCCGCGGCAGAAGGGGACGGTCACGGTGACGACGCGCGACGCGGCCGGCAAGCCGGTGGCGGCCGAGGTGGCGCTGTCGGTCGCGGACGAGTCGGTCTCGGCCATCGTGAAGGAGCTCGCCGGCGATCCCCGCTGGTACTTCTACGAGAACGAGCGCTGGGGAGACGCCCCGATCGTGTCCTCGAGCATGACGTCGCAGCGCTACGCGAAGCTGGCCGTCAATGAGAAGGGGATGCTCGAGGCGGAGACGAAGGAAGCGAAGACGGAGGAGGGGGTCCCGGCGGATCAGCTCTTGCCCTACTTCCACGTCGCCAACGTCGCCGGAAGCGGGAGGAACGAGGGGGTCGCGGAATCCGTCACCGTCACGGCGGAGGCGCCGCTGCTCGACGTGCGCCAGGCCGGGATGGAGATTGCGAAACGCGGCGTCGGGGCGGAGACGATCGAAGTCATCGTGCGCAGCGACTTCCGCTCCACGGCGCTCTGGAAGCCCGACCTCGTCACCGACGCGAGCGGCACCGCCTCGGTCAGCGTCGACTATCCCGAGGCGCTGACGACGTGGCGGGCCACGGCGCGCGCCGTCACCACCGGCACGGACGTCGGCATGGCCTCGTCGACGACGCGCACGAGCCTTCCGCTGATCGTCCGCCTGCAGGCGCCGCGCTTCTTCGTCGCCGGCGACCGCGCCGTCGTCTCGGCCGTGATCAACAACAACAGCGACGCGGCCATGCGGATCACGCCGTCGCTCGATGCCGAAGGCGTCGCGATCGCGGGCGGCGGCGCGGCGGAGGTCGACGTCCCGGCGAAGGGCGAGAGCCGCGTCGACTGGACGGTGCTCGCCGAGCACGTCGGCACGGCGAAGCTGCGCGTGAGCGGGCGCGGCGCCACGCGCGGCGATGCCATGGAGAAAACGTTTCCCATCTTCGAGCACGGCGTCGACAAGCTCGTGGCGCGCTCGGGCAAATTGCGCGCATCCGTGGCGGTGGTGAAGCTCGAGCTGCCGCGCGAGCGCCGCGCCACGGAGTTGACGGTGCAGATCGCGCCGACGCTGGCGGCGGCCATGATCGACGCCCTGCCGTATCTGCTCGACTACCCTTACGGCTGCACCGAACAGACCATGAGCCGCTTCCTCCCCGCGGCCGTGGTGGCGCGCACGCTGCGGTCGCTCGGCCACCCGGCCACGCCGCCGGTGCTCCGCAAGATCGACGACGTCACCGCGGCGTCGATGGCGCGGCTGTACGACTTCCAGCGCGGCGACGGCGGCTGGGGATGGTGGAAGGAAGGGGCGAGCGATCCCTTCATGACCGCGTACGTGGTGTGGGGATTCGCGGTGGCGAAGGAGGCCGGCCTCCCGGTTCGTCAGACGGTGGTCGACAACGCGGTCAGGTATCTCGACCGCGCGCTGGAAAAGAGCGCGGGGCGCTACGACGACGAAGCGTGGATGCTCCACGCGGTCGCCGCGTGGCGCCGCAACGGCAACGTGGCTCGTGCATTCGACGACGTCTGGACCCATCGCGACCGCCTCACGCCCTACTCGCGCGCGCTGCTCACGATCACCGCGCACGACCTGGGCGACGACGAGCGGGCCAAGGTCCTCGTGCGCAACCTCGAGGACGGCGTGAAGATCGATCGCACGCCCGATCAGTCGGTTCTGCTGCGCGGCGGCAGCTCCGCAGCGGAGACGATCGCCACCGCGCACTGGGGCCAGGACGGTTTCTGGTGGCGCTGGCACGACGGGCCGGTGGAGTCGACGGCGTTCGCGCTGCAGGCGATCGTGGCCGTCGATCCGCAGAACGCGCTGGTGGAGCCGGCGATGAACTGGCTGTTCAAGAATCGCCGCGGCGCGCGCTGGAACAACACCCGCGACACGGCCATGGCGCTCCTGGCGCTGAACGACTATCTGAAGGGCAGCGGGGAGCTGGGCGGCGACGCCGGCTTCACGCTTTCGGTGAACGGCCACCAAGTCTCCTCGGCGACGATCACGGCAGCGGAAGCGCTCGACGCGCCGCGCCGCATCGCCGTCGATCCCGCGTTCGTGCGCGACGGCGTGAACGAGATCACGATCCGCCGCACGTCCGCCGGCTCGCTCTACTTCTCTGCCGAGGCGCGCTTCGTTTCGCTCGAGGAGCCGGTCAAGGCGGCGGGGAACGAGATCTTCGTCCGCCGCGAGTACTTCCGCCTCGTCCCGCATCCGACGCTGCTCAAGGGCGTCGCCAACGACCGGGTGCCGCTCCTCGACGGCGGCACGGTCGACAGCGGCGAGCGGATCGAGGTCGTAGCGACGATCGACGCGAAGAACGACTACGACTATCTGCTCTTCGAGGACCTGAAGCCCGCCGGCTTCGAGGCCGTCGAGCTGCAGAGCGGCGCGCCGCTGTTCGCGCAGGATCCGAAGGGCACGCGCAGCGCGTGGGTCTACCAGGAGCTGCGCGACCGCAAGGTGGCGATGTTCATCGATCACCTGCCGCAAGGGCTCTGGGAGATCCGCTACACGTTGCGCGCCGAGGTGCCGGGATCGTTCCATGCGCTGCCGCTGCTCGGCGAGGCGATGTACGTGCCGGAGGTGCGCGCGAACGGCGAGGAGGTGCGGGTGGAGGTGGGGGAGGGGCGGCGGTAGTATTGCGGCATGCCGGCTGAACAGAATTACGCGAACCACGCGCGCTACCTGCCGCTGTACCACTTCATGGTCGTGCCGCTCTTCGCGCTGCACTTCATCGCCACGGTCGTCTACGCGTTCCTCCATCCGCGCGAGTGGATGAATTGGTGGCAAGTGGTCGTGGCCGTGGCGCTGCTGCTCTTCGTCTGGGCGGCGCGGCTGATGGCGCTGACGGTGCAGAACCGCGTGATCCGCCTCGAGGAGACACTGCGCCTGCAGCGCCTCCTCCCCGAGGAGCTGCGCGGCCGCATCGGCGAGCTGCGCACGTCGCATTTGATCGCGCTGCGCTTCTGCTCCGACGAGGAGCTCCCGGAGATGTGCCGCGCGGTCCTCGGCGGCGAGCTGCGCGAGCCCGACGCGATCAAGCGGCGGGTGAAGACGTGGCGGCCGGATTGGCTGCGGGCGTAGTAGGCCGGCTTGCACGCACCGATGCGAGGCGCTTCCGCGTTCTCGTCGCCGCTCTCACCGCGGGGGCGCTGGCCTACGTTCTCTTTCTCTACGGTTACCGGCCGCCCGCAGGCGGCGCGATTCGCTGGCTTGGGCGATCGATCCTCTCCGTTTTCGAAATTGTCGCCGATCTGCTGTGCGTCTGGGCTCTGGGGAAGGAGCTACTTCGCCGGCGCATTGCGCGCAACGTTCTCGGCCCGCAAAGCGCGGAGATCGAGGCAGTCTTTCGCCGTGCGTCGCGCGCGATGCGGCAGCGCCGGCTCATGCACGACCAACGGGCACTCGTTCCGGTCTCCATCGCGGCGCTGATCCTCGGCTGGTACGTCTCGTGGCACTTCGTCTCCTTCGTCGCGGCCCTCACGATCACGGGCGAACTGCTGTTCCAGGCCCGGATTCGCACGCCGGCGGCGGCGCTGTTCCTCGGCAGTTCCGAGCGCGCCAGCCTCGAGTTGTATGCACGCCTGAAGCGATCGTTGCACGCCCTGCGCTTCGTCGCTCTGCTCGACACATACGATCGCCTCACGACCATCGACCCGGAGGACGAATGGATTTTCACGGTCGTGATGTTCGACTGTCTGCGCACCGCGGACGATGCCTCGTGGATTGACGTGGTCGACACGTTGATTCCGGTGGTGCCGATCATCATTCTCGACGCGCGATTCGGCAGTCCCGCCGTCCTGCACGAGGCCTATCGGCTGCAACGCTCCGGCAACCTGCAGAAGACGATCGCCATCTCCTCTGCAACCGGCGACGTCCCCCTCCTCGGCGGCCTCGCGCCGAGCGGCGAGGAGGTCGTGGTCGTCCGCGATGCCGCTCTGTTGCCGGTGATCGCTCACGTGATGCAGGCGCCGCGCGCTCCGCTGCGCGATCTTCTCCTGCACCGGCTACCCGACGGCATGGCCGCCGCGGAGCTCCGCGCTCTCGATGGAACAATCGCGCACCCGTCGTTTCTCGGTCAGATTCTCTCGTTCAACCGACTCCTGCAACAACCAGCGTACGAAGCGGACGAGCACGTTTGCATGCGGTGCGGGAAGCGCTACACACAGTCCAGCAACATTTGTCCGCATTGCGGATCGATACAGTGGTTCGGCATCGTCGCGGGCATTCTCACCGGCATCGCTCTCGTGCTCCTGGGCGCCTTTTACTGCACGACGCTCTTCTGGAAATCGGCAGCGATCCTCTTCGGAGTCCTCAACATGTACAACTGGGGAACCGACGCATTTCGCGTCATGC
Organism: Thermoanaerobaculia bacterium; assembly: GCA_036522835.1. Taxonomy (GTDB): domain Bacteria; phylum Acidobacteriota; class Thermoanaerobaculia; order Gp7-AA8; family Gp7-AA8; genus DATDFB01. The sequence continues at coordinate 36,752 of DATDFB010000274.1, forward strand.
GGCGCCGGACGTAACTGTGATACATTGACCTCACACAGCAGTAACAAAAAAGGCCGGCGCCATTCCGCCGGCCTTTTTTTTTGCGTCCGAGAAACCGAGAGAGAGGGGTCCGAACGATGGCCAAAGGCCCGATCGAGCGTCTGGCGGCGCGGCGGAACTGCCCGCGCTGCAATTTCGAGAAGACCGCCGGCAATGCGCTCTGCCGGCGCTGCCGCTACAAGCTTCCGGTGAACATGCGCGAGCCGCTGGAGAAGATCGTCACGAAGGAGACCGGCGTCGTCGAGCGGGCCCTGCGCGCCGCGGCGCGGTACTTCGAGATGCATTACGCCTCGGTCCGCCGCTTCGGCGGCGGGCGTCAGGCGTACTGAGTCACGGCGAACCACAGCTCGACGTCGACGATCACGTGGTCGCCGACGTACTCGGCGTCGAGAATCGTCATGTCGCGCAGCCGGTGAATCATGCGCAGGCGCTCGAGAAGATCGCCTGCGGTGTCGCCGATGCACTCGAAGCGGGCCGTGACGCGCGCGCCATCGGCTTTGATCGCCATCACCTTCACGCCCGGCGGAATGGCGTTGATCAGCCCGCGCTTGATTGCCGCCGGCAGCGGCAGGTCGACGAACAGATCGCCCGGCTCCGCGACGGCGACGGGCATCGCCTTCGCGCGGTCGCCGGCGGCGCGGAGCGTTCGGGCGTTCCAGTCGGCTTCGACGATGGCGATGCGTCCGACGCCGACCTCGACGTCGCGCGCCAGCGACTCGGAGCCGCAGCGGAGCGTCACGCGCATCGTTCCGGGCGCGACGCTGTCGAAGAGCGCGGCGCCGTCGACGACGTCGACCTCGTGCTCGCCGGTGATCGCCGTGCACGCCCTGCGCGACGTGCGCACTTCGATCCCGCCGCGGCGCGTGGTCTGCGCGTGCAACTGCAGCGAGGAGATGTCGACTACCGCTCCCTCGAATTTCTTCACCTCCACCGGCAGCGTGGCCGCGCCGCCGTCCGGCACCTGCAGCGTGAGCTGATGCAGGCCCGGCTCGACCGGGCAGATGTGCAGCCCGCCCTCGCCGGTATTGGTGACGCCCTGCGGCACGCCGTCGAGGACCACCACGACGCCCGGCTGCGTGCGCACAAAAACCTCGGCGAAGAGAACGGCGATGACGGCGAGAGCGGGCATTGGCGCCGCATTTTAATGCGGCGCCAGCGGATCGAGACCGCGCACGACGGCGCGGATCTGCGCGTCCGTCAGCTTGTCGATCTGCGGCATCGGCGGGAGCGCGGCGTCGTAGCCCGCGATCTCGTTGCGGTGCGCGTCCATCCATGCGGCGATCTCCGCGGCCAGCTTGCCGTTCGCTTTCGAGTGCGTGTCGTCGCCGCCGATGTCGTTGTCGAGCACGCTCGCCAGCGCCTGCCGCGGCGCCGGCGCGAGCGCGATCTCGGAGAG
>DATDFB010000275.1:0-16826 GCA_036522835.1 Thermoanaerobaculia bacterium
GCCGGAGCCGCTGCGCGTGACGCCGTCGCGCGCGCTGCTGTGCCTCGGCGCGATCGCCGTCGCGGCGGTGCTGCTGTGGCAACGGCCGCCGTCGATCGACGACGTCGTCGATTACCGTACGACGAAAGAGCAAGCTGTGGAGTGCGCCGGCCACGCCGGCGCTCTTCCGAGCGGCGGCGGGGCCGCCGCATTCCACATCGTCGTGCAGCCGCAGGAGGGCTTCCGCTCGTGGGCGCGCGACTCGCCGCGCGAGGAGGGCGGCGCGCCCGACGGCTTCGACACCACCGCCGCCGAATACCTCGTGCGCCACGGCCTGGCAATGCAGAAGCTCGCCGACGTCATGCGCACGCGCATCCCGGCGGCGACGTGGATGGTGCGCGCGTACAAGCCGCAGCAGAAGGAAGAGCACTTCGTCGAAGTCGATCCGCGCACCGACCGCACGATCGGCTATCACAAGTACCAGAGCGAGACGAATCCCGGCGCGCGCCTCGATCAGACGCAGGCGCAGGCGATCGCGACCGCTGCGTTCGCGAAGTACGGCGTCGACGGGCGCGCCTTCGACGTCAAGGAAGCGCTGGCGTTCCAGCAGCCGAACCGGCGCGACTGGCTGTTCCACTTCGAGGAGCGGCAGCCGATCGCGGCGGAGGGGCACCGCCGCGTCAGCGTGCGCGTGGCCGGCAGCGAGGTGACGCAGTTCACGACGACGATCAAGATTCCTGACAGCGTCTACCGCGACGAAGCGAAGGAGACGCTGCTCAACGTCGTCCTCGGCCTGGTGCGGCTCGGCGCGGCGCTCTTCGCCCTCGCCTTCATCATCGCCGGCTTCGTCATCGCCGCGCGGCGCGGGCACTTTCCGTGGCGGCGCGCGCTGCGCTGGACGCTCGTCCTGGCCGTCATCCCCATCGCCGCCGCCGCCGTGCGCTGGCCGCTGTCGCTCTTCGAGTACCAGACCACCCAGCAGTGGCAGACGTTCATCACCGCGAATCTGGTGCGGACGATCTTCGGCGTCGGCCTGCGCCTAGGGGGCATTTTCCTGGCCATCGCCGGCATCGACATCGCCTATCCGCACGCGCTCGACCTGCGCATCCGCGCGGCGCGGGCGCGCATCGGCCGCGCCGCGCTGGTGGCGGCGCTGACGGCGCTGGCGCTGATGGCCGTCGCGCGCGCCGCCGCGGCCATGATCGAGCAGCACTTCCCGTCGACGATGAGCATCGACGCGCTGCGCGTGCCGCAGTCGGTGGCGCTGCCGCTGCCGTCGCTCTGGGCCATTGGCAACGCCATCGTGACCGCGCTCCTCGCCTCCGCCGCGGCCGGGCTGTTCGTCTACGCCATCCGTGCGTTCGGCCGCACGAAGTGGCTGCCCGACGTCCTCGGCGTGGCGCTCCTCTTCTTCCTCACCCTCGACTCGAACGTGACGGCGAAGGAGCTGCCGTCGACGATCGCCGCGACGCTCGTCGCCGCGCTGCTGATCTGGGCGCTCGTGCGCTTCGTGCTCGGCGCGAACCTCCTCGCCTATCCTCTGGCCATCGTGATCGGCCAACTGCTCCTCGGCGCCTCGGCGCTGATGCAGAACCATCGCGCCGACCTGATGATCAATGGCGCCGTCATGCTCGCCGCCGCCGTGGCCGTGGCGCTGTGGGCGGCGCTGCCCCGGGAGCCGCGCCTTGCCTGAGTCGCGCCGCACGCGCTGGCTGCGCTGGAGGTTCAAGTTCTTCCCGGCGTGGCGCGGCACCGGCGCGATCGTCACCTACGTCGCTGACGACTTCAAGGAAGTTCGCGTGACGCTGCCGCTGTCGTGGCGGACGCGGAATTACATCGGCACGATCTTCGGCGGCAGCCTCTACGCCGCCGTCGATCCGATGTACGTGCTCATGCTGATCCACATTCTCGGCCGCGACTACGTCGTCTGGGACAAGGCCGCGTCGATCCGCTTCCGCAAGCCCGGCCGCTCCACACTCTATGCCACGTTCGTGATCGACGACGCCGAGCTCGAGGCCATCCACGCCGCCACCGCGGACGGACAGCCGGTCGACCGCACGTACACCATAGACATCAAGGATGCGGAGGGCGTCGTTCACGCCACGGTCGAGAAGGTCATCTACATTCGCCGCACTCCAGAATTCGTCCGCACGAACTCGATGTTGGAGCACCCGTGAAACTCGGAATCGACGGCTTCCACTACGCCGACCTTGACGACACGCGGCGCCTCGGCGACCTGGCGCTCGCGTTCGACCGCACCGTCGAGCGCAGCGACGCCGCGCTGTTCGGCCGCTTCGACGGCTACCGCTTCGCCATGCAGAGCGGCATCGCCCACGGCGGCCTCACCGAGCCGGAGGAGTCGGCGCTGCTCATCGAGGTGAGCCGCCACCTCGCCGCCTTCCTCGCCCAGCTCTTCCACACCGACCAGACGCCGGTGAAGTCGCGCACGGCGCACGACAACGCCGTCGCGCGGTTCAAGAAAGAATTCGTGGCCAAGCGCGTGGCGAAGGTGCAGAACGTCATCGCCGATCGCGAGCGCCTCACGCCCGCCGTCGACGCGCTGGTCAAGACGATCGCCGGCGCGCAGGAGCGCGACTTCGAGTACGCGCTCGCTGTCACCGCCAACAAGCTCCTCGACTTCGAGCGCGAGTACCCGCGCGGCGCGAAAGCGGCCGCGGCGCCGTCCGAGCAGACGCGCGCGGCGCTCAACCAGCTCCGCGACGCTCTGCGTGGCCCCGAGTTCCCTGAAGCCGTCACGCATCAGGAGCGCGGCGACTCGCCCGAGGCGCTCGTGCGCGAGACCGCCGCGATCCACGCGCTCATCGACCTCCTCATCGACTGGACCGCCGCGGAGTGGAAAGCCGGCCGCTTCGCGTCGTGGACATCGTTCCGCCTGCCCAAGCCGGTCGTCTACGACAAGCTCGTGGCGACCGAGCCAATCGACGACGTCTGCGCGGCCGGCCCCGAGGAGCATTACCGGCGGCGCGACGGATTCAAGCTCACAGACCACCGCTACACGGCGCGCCAGATCACCGACGAGGCGAACTACTGCATCTTCTGCCACGAGCGGAAGAAGGACTCCTGCACGCGCGGCTTCATGGAGAAGGACGGCAACGCCAAGGTCAATCCGCTCGGCGTGCCGCTGGGCGGCTGCCCGCTCGACGAGCGCATCGGCGAGATGAACGCGCTGCGCGCCGAGGGCGACGCCATCGCCGCGCTGGCGATGGTCATGATCGACAACCCCATGTGCCCCGGCACCGGCCACCGCATCTGCAACGACTGCATGAAAGCCTGCATCTACCAGAAGCAGGACCCGGTCAACATCCCGCAGATCGAGACCGGCATGCTCACCGACGTGCTGTTCCTCCCCTACGGCTTCGAGATCTATTCGCTCTTGACGCGCTGGAACCCGATCAATGTGCGCCGGCCGGTCGCGCTGCCGTACAACGGCAAGAACGTGCTCGTCGTCGGCTTAGGCCCGGCCGGCTACACGCTCGCGCACTACCTCGCCAACGAAGGCTTCGGCGTCGTGGCCATCGACGGGCTGAAGATCGAGCCGATCGATTCGAAGTGGCTCACCGAGCCGATCGAAGACGCGCGCGCTCTCTGGCAGGAGCTCGACGAGCGAATCCTGGCCGGCTTTGGCGGCGTGTCGGAGTACGGCATCACCGTCCGCTGGGACAAGAACTTCTTGAACGTCGTCCGCATCGCCCTGGAGCGGAAGAAGAACCTCCGCGTCTACGGCGGCGTGCGCTTCGGCGGCACGCTGACGCTCGAGGACGCGTTCGACCGCCTCGGCTTCGACCACGTCGCCATCGCCGCCGGGGCGGGCTCGCCGACGATCGTGCGGATGAAGAACAACCTCATTCGCGGCATGCGCCAGGCGTCGGACTTCCTCATGGCCCTGCAGCTCACCGGCGCGGCGAAGAAGAACTCGATGGCCAACCTGCAGGTGCGTCTGCCGGCCGTCGTCATCGGCGGCGGGTTGACGGCGATCGACACGGCCACGGAGCTCTTCGCCTATTACCCGGTGCAGGTCGAGAAGGCGCTGGCGCGCTACGAGACGCTGTGTGCCGGCCTCGGCGAAGCCGCGGTTCGCGCCGGCTACGATGCCGAGGAGCTCGGCGTGCTCGACGAGCTCCTCGAACACGGACGCGCCGTGCGCGCGGAGCGCACCCGCGCCGCGGCCGCCGGCGAGACGCCGAACTTCATCCCGCTCGTCCGCGCCTGGGGCGGCGTCACCATCGCCTACCGGAAGTCGATGCTCGACTCGCCCGCGTACCGCCTCAATCACGAAGAGGTCATCAAGGCGCTCGAGGAAGGAATCGCCTACGCCGAGTGCCTCTCGCCGGTCGAGGCCGTGCCGGACGACTTCGGGCACGTGAAGGCGGTGATCTTCGAGAAGCAGTCGAACGAAGACGGCAAGTGGAAGGACACCGGCGAGATCCGGGAGCTGCCGGCGCGCTCGGTGATGATCGCGGCCGGCACGAGCCCGAACGTGATCTACGAAAAGGAGCACCCCGGCACGTTCAAGCTCGACAAGTGGAAGCAGTTCTTCCAGGGCTTCGCGCGGTCGGGTGGTGAGCTGATCGAAGTCGACCCCGCGCACGAGACCGGCTTCTTCACGTCGTATCAGCACCCCACGGAGACGTCGAAGCTGGTCACGTTCTACGGCGACAACCACCCGCGCTACGCCGGCAACGTGGTGAAAGCGATGGCGTCGGCCAAGGACGGGTACCCGCGCGTGGCGGAGATCTTCGCCAGCGACCTGATGTCGCTCGATCGTTCGTTCGAAGCGCAAGAGACGCGCGACGCGCAGTGGCGCGATCTCGCCCGCCGCCTCGACGACGGCCTCGTGCCGCGCGTGCACGAGGTCAACCGCCTGACGCCGACGATCGTCGAGGTCGTCGTGCGCGCGCCGTTCGCGGCGCGGAACTTCGTCCCCGGCCAGTTCTTCCGCCTCCAGAACTACGAGGCCAGCGCGCCGGAAGTCGACGGCACGAAGATGACGATGGAGGGGATTGCGCTGACCGGCGCGTGGACCGACCCCGAGCGCGGCCTGCTCTCGCTGATCATCCTGGAGATGGGCGGCTCGTCGCGGCAGTGCGCAAACATGAAGCCGGGCGAGCCCGCGGTGGTGATGGGCCCGACCGGCGCGCCGACGGAGATCCCGAAGGACGAGACGGTGATTCTCGCCGGCGGCGGCCTCGGCAACGCGGTGCTGTTCTCGATCGCCAAGGCGCTCAAGGAGAACGGCAACAAGGTGATCTACTTCGCCGGCTACAAGAAGGCCGAGGACGTATTCAAGCGCGACGAGATCGAGGCGGGGACGGATCAGGTGATCTGGTCGGTCGACGCCGGCGAGCCGATCGCGCCGCGCCGCAACCACGACCTCGGCTTCGTCGGCAACATCGTGCAGGCAATGCAGTGGTACGCGGCGTCGTCATCGCCCCTCTTCAACCTGCGCGATGCCAGCCGCATCATCGCCATCGGCTCCGACGGCATGATGCGCGCGGTGAAGGACGCGCGCCACGGCGTGCTCGCGCCGTACCTGGCGGAGGAGCACGTCGGCATCGGCTCGATCAACTCGCCGATGCAGTGCATGATGAAGCAGGTCTGCGCGCAGTGCCTCCAGCGCCACGTCGATCCGGAGACGAAGAAGGAGTCGTTCGTCTTCTCCTGCTTCAACCAGGACCAGCACCTCGACCACGTCGACTTCGTCAACCTGCGCGCCAGGCTGCGCCAGAACACCGTGCTGGAGAAGCTGACGAATCTGTGGCTCACGCGGCTGTTGACCAAGGAGCGGGAGGCGTTGGCCGAGGTAGGATAGAGGGCGGCATGAGCAGAGTTCACGAGTACGAGCGATTCAACGAGGAAGAAGCTCAGCTCATCGATGATCCGGAGCTGAATGCAGAGCTCGAGGCGGCGATCGAAGAGGCGGACAACTTGAAGCCCGAAGCGTGGATCCCCTTCGACGAAATGATGCGACGCCTTCGGCACGGCGAGTGAACATTGACTTCTCGCCTCGCGCAGCGCGTCAGATCGATGCAGCGCGACGCTGGTGGCTTCGGAATCGCGAGAAGAACCCCGAAGCATTTGACGAAGACCTGCACGACGCGCAGCAACTGCTGTCGGGAGCCCCGTATGCAGGTATCCGATGGCGCACACGATCCGGCAAGTTCGTTCGGCGCGTGACGCTGGAGCGCATCCGCTATTTCCTCTACTACCGCGTTCATCCCGATCGCGTCGAAGTCATTTTCTTCTGGCACACCTCCCGCCGTCCGTCCCGCTTGTAACCTACAATCTCGCCAATGCAATGCATGGCTTCTTCGACACCCGCCCTCGAAATCTCGGTGCTCGCAAGGGGAGGGTTCGAACAGCTACCGGCTGACAGCGCGCCAGTACATCAGCTCTTGAGCTGGCTCGAAGCGGGTGAAGTATTCGAGCTCAGCGTGCATTCGGTTGACCGACTCATTCAGTATCCGATGATGCACATCGACTGGCATCGGGACGCGGGTTTTGTGGTCATGGCCTTCGAGACCCCGGAGTCAGACGGCTTCTATCCGATCACCGGCACGAAAACAGGGAAACCAAAAGTTCAGATCGAATTGGGCGGCCAGGCGCTGGAAAGGTGGCCGCGCGAGTTGTTCGTGCCGCGTGAAACCGCAGCCGCTGTCTTCGAAACCTTTCTTAGAACGGGCCGCCAAGATTCTTCTGTTACATGGGTTGCGAATGACGCGTTTGCTCGCGAGGTCCTTTGGGAAACGGATCGACAGCGGCGAGCGTGGGAGCGAAAACAGCAGGGTCGCAAACGCTTGTAACCTACAATCTCGCCGATGCTCTCCCCCCTCCTCCCGCCCGACACCGGCGAGATGGCGCTGCGGTTGTTTGCGGCGGCGCTCATTGGGTGCGGCATCGGCATTGACCGCGAGGTGCGCGGCAAGCCGGCGGGCATGCGCACGCATGCCCTCGTGGCGCTGGGGGCGGCGCTCGTCACGCTCATCGTCGTGCGCGTCACGCCGCCGAACGTCGAGCACGTCGACGCCATCAGCCGCGTCATTCAGGGCATCATCGCCGGCGTCGGATTCCTCGGCGGCGGCGCCATCCTGAAATCGGCGGAGAGCGTGCACGGACTCACCACCGCCGCCTCCATCTGGTTCGTCGCCGCGGTGGGGGCGGCGTGCGGGACGGGGCAGTGGGTCGCGGCGCTCATCGCCGTCGCCTTCGCCTTCCTCATCCTCATCGGCGGGCTGGCGGCGGAGAAAGTCATGCGCCGCATCTTCGGCCCGCACGAGCCGTAGGCACGAGGGAGACGACCGGGAGCGCCTCCCGGCGGGGCGGGCACGGCCCGCGGCGTTCGTTGACGCGTCAATCGTGCGTTTGGCCGGAGGCAACCAACGCAGCGGGCCGTGCCCGCCCCCGCCGGAGGCGCCTTCGTTGTCCCCCGGTTCGCCTACCGCCGCACGCGCCGCTCTTCCACCATCAGGCAGCGGTCCTGGACCACCTTGATCCCCGCCTCGGCCAGCTTCTGCGCGGCCTCGTCGTTGCGGATCCCGAGCTGGAACCAGACGACCTTCGGCTTCTTGGCCACGATGTCGTCGACATGCTGCGGGATGTCGTTCGGGCGGCGGAAGACGTTCACCATATCCACCGGCCCGTCGATCTCGGCAACCTTGCGGAACACCTTCTTGCCGAGGATCTCCGTCACCTCGGGGTAGTACACCGGGACGGGGATCACCTCATAGCCGGCGGCGGCCATGTGCGCGGGCACATAGTGCGCGGCCTGGTCGCCGTGCGACTCCGGCTTGATCCCGAGCACAGCGATCGTCTTCGTGTCGCGCAGCACCTGCTCGATGCCGGCGGCGTCATTGATGAGGTTGGATTTCCAATCAGTCATGGGCGCGGAGCTTAACAAATCGTCCATGGTCTATCGGAATAACCTTCAAGTTCGGGCCGCTTTTTCCGGCCATCGGAGACAATTCATCTATGCGCCGTCTGGTCCTTTTTGCCGTTGCAGTGTTTTCCTCGACCGCCGCGTTCGCCGCGGGCATCACGCACAGCTATCTCGTCGGCACCAAGCATCCCGCCGCCCAATCGGTCATGCGCATGCGCGGCGACGACAGCCGGGTCGGACCGGGACGCAACGTCGAGACCTTCGACGTCGTCAACGCCTATCGCGCCGATCTGACGGACGACGAAGCCATCGCCCTGCGCAGCGCGCCCGAGGTCCGCTACGTCGAGCCCGACATCGTGCACCGCGCGTTCGCGCTTCCGAGCGCGCCGGCTCCGAACCAACTGCGCAACCCCGACGGACAGACCCTCCCCTACGGCGTCAAGATGATCGACGCGCCGACCGTGTGGAAGACCACGCGCGGCGACGGCGTCAACGTCGCCGTCCTCGACACCGGCATCGACATCACCCATCCCGACCTGCAGTCGGCCTACGCCGGCGGCTTCAACACCTACTTCGGCGACAAGGCCTTTCCGAACGAGAAGTCGGACCCCATCGACGATGAAGGCCATGGCACGCACGTCGCCGGCACCATCGCCGCGACCGACAACAACATCGGCGTCGTCGGCGTTGCGCCCGGCGTGCGGCTCTACGCCGTGCGCGTGCTGCACTCCGACGGCAACGGCAGCGCCACCGGTCCGACCTCGAAGATCATCGCCGGCATTCAGTGGGTCATGCAGCAGAAGCAGGCCAAGGGCGGCAACTGGATCATCAGCATGTCCCTCGGCGCGTGCGCGCCGTCGTCGACCGAGAGCAGCGCCATCAGCAATGCCATCAACGCCGGCATCCTCGTCATCGCCGCGGCCGGCAATCACGACTCGTCGAATCCCCAGACAGACTGCACCGGCTCGTCGGACGACAACGTCTACGCCGTCTCCTACCCCGCGGCGTTTCCCGGCGTCATCGCCGTCGCCGCCGTCGACTCGGCCGCGAACATCGCCGACTTTTCGAACTTCGGTCCGCAGGTGGCGATTGCCGGGCCCGGCGTCAGCGTTCTTTCGACCGTGATGCTCGGCACCGGCACGGTCGCCTCCGTCAGCACGAGCGGCGGCGCGACGTTCACGGCGAGCCCGCTCACCGGCTCGCCCTACGGCACGCTCACCGGCACCTTCATCGACTGCGGCCTCGGCGCGGCCGCGAGCGATTTCCCCGCGTCCGTCAACGGCAACATCGCCCTGATCAAGCGCGGCGACGTCACGTTCGCCACGAAAGTCAAGAACGCGCAGGCCGCCGGCGCGGCCGCGGTGATCATCTACAACAAGGACAACAGCGATCTGAGCTTCACCCTAACGGCGGACCCGGCCGACGCCAACCACGTCTGGCCGCTGACCGTGGCGGTCTCGCTCAACGACGGTCTGGCGCTGCTCGGGAGCCACGCGCCGAGCGTGACCATCGCGGCGTCGAAGGACGACTACGCGAACTTCAGCGGCACGTCGATGGCCACGCCGCACGTCGCCGCGGCCGCAGCGCTGGTGTGGAGCGCCGTGCCGTCCGCCAACGCCGCGACGATCAAAGACGCGCTCCTCACGACCGCGTCGGACTCCGGCGCGCCCGGCTTCGACAACCTCTTCGGCAATGGACTGGTGAACCCGTTTGCCGCCGCGCGCAAGCTCAATCCGGCGGCGTTCCCGCTGCCGGTGATCGGCCGTGCGCCCGGCCGCCGAGGACACTGACGATAAACGCCCGCGCGACAGGACGCGTACTATCAACCGGTTGATCAAGCGACTTCTCGTTTTCCTCTGGGCGGTGACAATTGCCGCGGGCGCGATGGCCGCGGAGCGCTCGCGCTACATCGTGGCCACGCGCAGCGCGCCGCGCGCGGCGCGGCTGCCGCTCGTCGACGACCTCGTGCAGTTTCAGGAGCGCGGCGGGCGCGCGTTCGCGTCGTTCGACGGCTTCGCCGCCGACCTTACCGCCGAGGAAGCCGCGCAGCTCCGGCGCGCGGCGAACGTGCGCTGGGTGCAGAAGGTCGTGCCGCGGCAACTCGCCGACACGATGCCGCCTTTCGTCGCAACGCCCGAGCAGGGGCCGTACGACGACGTGCAGGTGCTGCCGTGGGGCATCGACCTCGTCAACGCGCCGAAGGTCTGGTCCGCCACGCGCGGACGCGGCACGGTGAACGTCGTCATCCTCGACACCGGCATCGACGCCACGCATCCGGACGTCGGCCCGAACGTCGCCGGCGGCTACAACGTCCTGACGCGGAAGGACGAGCTCTTCGACGACAACGGCCACGGCACGCACGTCGCCGGCACGATCGCGGCGCTCGACAACGGCCAGGGCGTCGTCGGCGTGGCCCCCGAGGTGCGGTTGTGGGTCGTGAAGGTGCTCGACAAGAGCGGCAACGGCACCGACGAGAACGTCGTGGCCGGCATCGACAAAGTCCTGGAGTGGAAGCGCAACCTCGGCGGGCAGTGGATCGTCAGCCTCTCCATCGGCGCGATCGATCCGTCCGACGCCGAGCGCGAAGCGTTCCATCGCCTCGCGGACAACGACGTCCTCGCCGTCGCCGCCGCGGGAAATCGCGGTCTGCCGGGGCTCGAATATCCGGCCGGCTACTCCGACGTCTTCGCCGTCGGCGCCCTCGACAGCGACCGAACGCTGGCGAGCTTCTCGAGCTACGGCGCCGGCATGGGCGTCGTCGCGCCCGGCGTGAAAGTGCTCTCCGCCGCGCCGCGCGGCAGCGTCATCACCGCGGGCGCGCGCATCGACGGGCAGCAGACGTGGTCCACCGGCTTCTCCTTCATCGGCAGTCCGCACACCGAGCTGCACGGCCAATACGTCGCCTGCGGCCTCGGATACGAAGGGCAGTTCCCGTCCGAGGTGCGCGGCAAGATCGCCCTCATCGCGCGAGGCGAGATCACCTTCGCCGAAAAAGTGCGCAACGCCGTCGACGCCGGCGCCATCGGCGCGATGATCTACAACTACGACGACAGCGAGCCGGCCATTCAAGGCACGCTCTACCGCCCCGACTGCAGCGATCCCGACAAAGGCTGCGTACCGTGGGCCGACGACGTGGCCTTCCCGTGGCCGCCCACCGTCGGCATTACCCACACCGCCGGCCTGACGCTGCTGGCGCGGAAAGGCGCCGCGGTCACGATCGGCACGTGGGTCACCGACTACCGCAACCTGAGCGGCACGTCGATGGCCACGCCGCATGTGAGCGGCATCGCCGCTCTCTTGTGGAGCCTGCGCCCGGCCGCGCACGCGAGCGACATCCGCGCCGCCATCGCCGGCTCCGCGCACGACCTCGGTCCCACCGGCTACGACCTCCAGTACGGCTTCGGCCTCGTCGACGCGCTGGCGGCGGCGAAGCTCCTGGCGCCGGACCTGCAGGTCGGGCCGCCGCCGCGCCGGCGCGCCACGCACTGACATAGAATCGCGCCGCCATTTCGTAGGGGCGCACGGCGTGCGCCCTCTCAAGGAGCGAGAACTATGCGGATCGGTGTTCCGACCGAAATCAAAGACAACGAATATCGCGTCGGCATGACGCCGTCGGGCGCTGCGGTGCTCACCGGCGACGGCCACGACGTCTACATCCAGTCCGGCGCCGGCAACGGCAGCGGCTTCTCCGACGAGGAGTACGCCGCGGCGGGCGCGAAGATCCTCGGCGGCGCCGACGACGTCTACGCCATCGCCGACATGATCGTGAAAGTGAAGGAGCCGATCGAGCCGGACCTCGAGCGTCTCCGCGACGGGCAGCTTCTCTTCACCTACCTTCATCTCGCGCCCGTGCCGAATCTGACCAAGGCACTGCTCGACAAGAACGTCACCGGCATCGCCTACGAGACCATCACCGACGAGCGGAAGCGCGCGCTGCCGCTGCTCACGCCCATGTCGGAAGTGGCGGGGCGCATGTCGGTGCACGTCGGCGCGTACTACCTGCACAAGCCGAACGGCGGCCGCGGCGTGCTCTTGGGCGGCGTGCCGGGCGTGCTGCCGAGCGACGTCGTCATCATTGGCGGCGGCGTGGTCGGCACGAACGCCGCGAAGATGGCCGTCGGCCTCGGCGCGCGCGTGACCGTCCTCGACAACAACCTCGAGCGCCTCCGCCAGCTCGACGACATCTTCGGCGGCACCGTGCAGACGTACGCGTCGAACCCCGCGCACATCGCCGAGGCGGTGCGGCGGGCCGATCTCCTCGTGGGCGGCGTGCTCATCCCCGGCGCCTCGGCGCCGAAGCTCGTCACGCGCGCCATGATCTCGGAGATGAAGAAAGGCTCCGTCATTGTCGACGTGGCCATCGACCAGGGCGGCTGCGTCGAGACCGCGCACGCCACCACCCACTCGAACCCGACGTACGAAGTCGACGGCGTCATCCACTACTGCGTCGCCAACATGCCCGGCGCGGTGCCGCGCACCTCCACCATCGCGCTGACCAACGCCACGCTGCCGTACACGCGGCAGCTGGCGCGGCTCGGATTCGAGAAGGCCATCGCCGATCCCGGCCTCGCCGAGGGCGTCAACGTGTACAAAGGAAAGATCACGTATCGAGCCGTCGCCGAATCGCAGGGCCGCGAGTACACTGAGCTCCAGCAATTGTTGTAGGCCGTAACCCCGGCGGCCGAGAGAGGGAGAACGCAAATGCGTCGTGTGGTCGTCGCCGTCGCTGTGTCTCTGATCGCCCTTTCCGCCGCCGCCCAATCCGACATGTTCGTGACGAAGAGCGTGCCGGCGACGGCCACGGTCGGCTCGACCATCACCTATCAGGTCACGATCGGCAACCTCGGTCCGCAGGACGCTCCGAATGCCAAGTTCGTCGACACCCTGCCGAGCAACGTGACGTTCTCCTCGATCCTGCAGACGAGCGGCCCGACGTTCGCTTGCACGACCGGCGGCACCGTCACCTGCTCGATCGCCTCCCTCGCTGCCGGCACCAATGCCACGTTCAACATCGACGTCACCGTGCAGCCGGCCGCCGGCGGGACGACCATCATCAACAGCGTTACGGCCTCATCCGACCTGCCGGACCCGAATACCAACAACAACCAGTACTTCGCCGGCACCGACGTATCCGCGGGAGCTGAGGCCGACCTCTTCGTCAGCAAGAGCGGACCGGCGAGCGCGTCGGCGGGCACGAACATTACCTACGCCATCGCGATCAGCAACGTCGGCCCGGACGACGCGAGCAACGGCGGCTTCAGCGACAACCTTCCTGCCGGCACCACGTTCGTCAGCGTGACGCCGACCAGCGGCCCGAGCCTCATGTGCAGCGCGCCGGCGGTCGGCGCCAACGGCAACGTGACCTGCACTGCCGCCACGTTTCCCGCGGGGGCGAGCGCGACGGCCGACCTCGTCGTTCACATCGACCCGCAGACGCCGGGCGGCACGGTCCTCACCAACACCGCCACGACCGTGTCCGACACGCTGGATCCGAACCAGGAAAACAACGCCTCCTCCGCCGCCACGACGATCAACGCCGGCAATCTCGCCGACCTCAGGATTCTGAAGAGCGGCCCCACCAGCGTGCCGCCCGACACCGACGTCACCTACACGATCACGCTGACGAATGACGGCCCGAACGACGCCACGAACGTTTCCTGGACCGACACGCTGCCGAACAGCGTTCCGCCCGGGCTGCCGATGACCTTCGTCAGCTTCACGCAGGACAGCGGGCCGGCGTTCGACTGCGGTTCGCCGGGGACGACCACGACGTGCACGATCGCGGCGTTTCCGAACGGCAGCACGGCGGCGTTCACGCTCGTCGGGCACGTCCCGGCCGGATCGACCGGAAGGAGCTACTCGAACGTCGCCAGCGTCGCCTCGGACAACGATCCGAGCTCCGAGAACGACTCGAGCGGAACCGCGCTCACCGTCGCCAGCGCAGACGTCGGCGTCTCGAAAAGCGCTCCCGCGACCGCCATCGCCGGCACGACGTTCAACTACACCGTGACGCTGAGCAACAACGCCGGCCCCGACGCCGCGACCGACGCGAGCTTCAGCGACACGCTGCCCGCGGGCATCACCTTCGTCTCCCTCACGCAGGACACCGGCCCGGCCGCGAACTGCGGCGGCGGCCCGATCGTCGCCTGCACGGTTCCGGTGCTGGGCGTCGGGCAGAGTGCGCAGTTCACGATCACGGTGCAGGCGGCATCGACGATCGCGAACGGCACCGTCGTCAACAACACCGCGAATGCGACGTCGTCGAGCGCCGATCCGAACCAGAACAACAACAGCTCCTCCGCAAACACGACCATCAACACGCAGGCGGACGCCGGCATCGTCAAGACCGGCCCGGCCACGGCCGTGAACGGCACCGACGTCACCTACACCGTCACGGTGACGAACAACGGCCCGTCGAACGCGGCGAACGTCGTCATGATCGAGGGCAACCCGCCGAACACCACGTTCGTCTCGGAGACGCAGAACAGCGGCCCGACCTTCACGTGCAACACCAACGGCACGACCTTCGTCACCACCTGCAGCATCGCCTCGCTCGCGCCGGGCGGCACCGCGGTCTTCACGTTCGTGATTCACCTCCCCTCGGGCGGCGGGACGACGTTCATGAGCAACACCGCCGGCGTCTCGACCAGCACGACCGACCCCAATTCGGGCAACAACTCTTCGTTCGTATCGACGACCGTCTCCTCGCAGGCCGACGTCAGCGTGACGAAGAGCGCCCCCGCGGCCGCCAGCGCCGGCAGCAACGTGACGTACACGATCACCGTGCTCAATGCCGGCCCGTCCGACGCCGCGAACGCGACGATGAGCGACACCTTGCCGGCCGGAACGACGTTCGTCGCCGAGTCACAGACGGCCGGCCCGGCGTTCAATTGCACCACCGGGCCGACCGTCACCTGCTCGATTCCCTCGCTCGTCGCCGGCGCTTCGGCGACGTTCGCCATCACGGTGAACATCCCGCCGGCGACGCCGAACGGCACGGTCATCATGAACACCGCCACCGCCGGCTCGTCGACGCCGGACACGGCGCCGAACAACAACTCCTCGCAGGCGTCGACGACGGTCGGCGTGAACGCCGACCTGGCCGTAACGAAGAACGGCCCGACGTTCACGCCGTCGAACACCGACGTTACCTACACCGTCACGGCCACGAACGCCGGTCCCTCGGATGCGGCGAACGTCACGCTCACCGAGACCGTGCCGGCGGGGATGACCTTCGTCTCCGTCAACCAGACCACCGGTCCGACGTTCAACTGCAGCGGCACGGGCCCGGTCGTCTGCACGATCGCCACGTTCGCCGCGGGCGCGACGGCGACGTTCCAGTTCGCGTTCAACGTGCCGCTCGGCACGCCGGCGGGGACGCAGACGTCGAACACGGTCACGATCAGCTCGACGACGCTCGACCCGAACCCGAACAACAACACCGCCTCCGTGTCGACGACGATCGGGCAATCGATTCCGGCGCTCTCGCCGCTGGCGATGGCGCTCCTGGCGATGATGCTGGCGGCTGTCGGGTGGATGATCGCGCGCCGTTGATGTGGAGTGCGCGGCCATGCCGGCGCTGTCAGAGCGGCGGCATGGCCGCCGCACTCCAGATCTTGACAGAATCGAACTCCCGGTCATATTGTTAGCACTCGCAAGGCTTGAGTGCCAGGCCGCACAACCCAACCCATTCCAGAAAGGAGAGTTGTCTATGCCAGCAGTAGCAACGGAGCTGAAGATTCGACCGCTGTACGACCGCATCGTCGTGCGGCGCAAGGACACCAAGGAGCAGGTCCGCGGCGGCATCATCATTCCCGATACCGCCAAGGAAAAGCCGCAGGAGGCCGAGGTCGTCGCCGTCGGCGAAGGGAAGTACAACGAGGAGGGCAAGCGCATGAAGCTCGACGTCAAGAAGGGCGACACGGTCCTCATCGGCAAGTACTCCGGCACCGACATCAAGATCGACGATGTCGAATACACCATTTTGCGCGAGGACGAAGTCCTCGCCGTCGTGGAGGGATAACTCATGGCAAAACGCATTACCTACAGTGAGGACGCCCGCCAGGCCATTCTGCGCGGCGTCAACAAGCTCGCCGATGCGGTCAAGGTCACGCTCGGACCGCGCGGCCGCAACGTCGTCATCGAGAAGAAGTTCGGCTCGCCGACGATCACCAAGGACGGCGTGACCGTGGCCAAGGAGATCGAGCTCAAGGACGAGCTCGAGAACGCCGGCGCCCAGATGGTCCGCGAGGTCGCTTCGAAGACTTCCGACACGGCCGGCGACGGCACCACCACCGCGACCGTTCTGGCCCAGGCCATCTACCGCGAGGGCATCAAGAACGTCACCGCCGGCGCGAACCCGATGGACGTGAAGCGCGGCATCGAGCTCGCCGCCCGCGCCGCCGTCGACGCCATCGACAAGCTGGCCAAGCCGGTCGAGGGCAAAGACATCGCCCACATCGGCACGATCTCGGCGAACAACGACGAGGAGATCGGCGGCATCATCGCCCAGGCCATGGAGAAGGTCGGCAAGGACGGCGTCATCACCGTCGAAGAGGCCCGCGGCCTCGACACGGTGCTCGAGGTCGTCGAGGGCATGCAGTTCGACCGCGGCTATCTCTCGCCGTACTTCGTCACCGATCCGGAGCGCATGGAGACGGTGCTGGAGAACACGAAGATCCTCATCTACGAGAAGAAGATCTCCTCGATGAAGGACCTCCTCCCGATCCTCGAGCAGGTCGCGCGCGGCGGCAAGCCGCTCCTGATCGTGGCCGAGGACGTGGAGGGCGAGGCCCTGGCCACGCTCGTGGTCAACAAGCTGCGCGGCACGCTCAACGTGGCCGCGGTGAAGGCGCCGGGCTTCGGCGACCGCCGCAAGGCCATGCTCGAGGACATCGCCATTCTCACGGGCGGCAAGCTGATCTCCGAGGACATCGGCGTGAAGCTCGAGAGC
>DATDFB010000276.1:0-5317 GCA_036522835.1 Thermoanaerobaculia bacterium
GCACCTGCGCCGGCTGCGCCCGCGCCCGAGCTGGCGCCACATGCACCCGCGCCGAGGCCACCCGCGCCCGCGACCGCACCGGTCACGCCAGCACCTGCGGAGGTGACATCTGCGCCTGCGCCGGTGCAGACGGCACCTACGCCCGCGCCGTCAACCCCTGAGCCAGCACCTGCGGAGATGACATCTGCGCCTGCGCCAGTGCAGACGGCACCTACGCCCGTGCCGACGCCACCCGCGCCCGCGCCGGCCATGCCAGCACCTGCGGAGGTGACACCTACGCCTGCGCCGGTGCAGGCGGCACCTACGCCCGCGCCGTCAACTCCTGAGCCCGCGCCTGTACCGACAACCTCTAAGCCCGCACCGCAAAAACCGGCGCCCGCTCCCGTCGCGGCGACGGCGACGGTCCAACCTCCACCCGTCACCCAATCGCAACCCGCGCCTGCACCCCCGCCCCAGCCGCCCCCGCACCGTCCCCGCCGCCGTCCGCCCGAGCCGACGGCGCCGTCGCTCACGGTGCGGATGCTCAGCGGCGTGGCCGCGATGTTCCTGCCGCGCATCGTCGGGCAGGCCCTCGGCCTGGTCAGCATCGGCGGCGGCCGCGGGCTGTGGATCTTCGCGGAGATCGACACCATCGCGTTCGACGCCGTGCTCCTCTTCGCCGTCGTCTACATCGTGCGCACGCGGCCGCGGCTCACGCCGCTCTTCATCCTCGTGCTGCTCGTTTTCGCCGGTAACGGCGGACCGATGGTCTACACCGTCACGAATTTTGGGACGCTGTTTCGATTGCGGGAGATGCTCTATTTCCTAGCGGTTCTGGCGCCGCTGACGCTCGGCTCAGGTAGACGCCGAGAATCGTCAGCAGAAGCGTGAACGCGGCGATGGCCGCCACGCTGATCTCCAGCGGCGCACGGCGGACCACCATCGACAGCGCGCCGCCGGCGACGGCGAACGCGTAGAGCATCCACACCGCGTTTCGCTCGGAGAGTCCGAGGGCGACGAGGCGGTGCGAGGTGTGATCGCGGCCTCCCTGCGAGGCCGGCCGGCCGGCCAGCTTCCGCAGCAGCGTCACCAGCGTCGTATCGAAAATCGGCACCACCAGCACGAGCACCGGCACCGCCAGCACGGCTGCGACGCTGCGCGACCGTCCGCCGCCCGGCCCCGCGGCGAGCACGCTCGAGGCGAGGAAGAAGCCGACGAACATCGAGCCGCAGTCGCCCATGAAGATGGAGGCGCGGTGGTGGTTGTAGACGAGGAATCCCGCCAGCGCGCCGGCGAAGGCGATCAGCATCAGCGACTGCGGCCACTGTTCGCCGGCGTAGAAATTCGTGGCCAGAAACGCCGCCGCGATCGCAGAGACGCCGCCGGCCAGCCCGTCCATGTTGTCGAGCATGTTCACGGCGTTCGTGATGCCGACGAGCCAGAAGAGCGTGACGGTGACGTTCACGGCGTGCGACGCCGTCCACGGCAAGACCATCCCGAGCGCAACGACCGCGCCGGCGACGAGGAGCTGTCCGATGAGCTTCTGGTAGGGGCGGATGCGCAGGAAGTCATCGGTGAGGCCGATGACGAAGAGCGCGCTGCTCGCAGCCAGGACGATGACGCTCTCGCGCGTGCGCGGCACGAGAAAGAGCACGGCGACGACGACGGCGATCGCGATGGCGACGCCTCCGAGCATCGCCGTTGGACGGGTGTGCCAGCGGTCGCTCTGCGGTTTGGCCACGACGCCGGCGCGCCGCGCCAGCGCGCGCACCGCAGGCGTCAGCGCCAGCGACGCAAGCAGCCCCGCGGTGCCGGCGACGGCGGCGTCGGTCGCAAAGGTCGATGTCATCGGCGATAGAGTCGGATTATATCGGCGAGGAGGCGTTCTTTCGTGTGCGTTTTCTCGACCCATGCACGGCCGCGGCCGGCAAACCGTGCGCGCAGCGTCGCGTCATCCAGGAGAAATCGCAAGCCGGCGGCGAAGCCGGCGTCGTCGTCCGACGCGGCGGTGATGCCGCGCTCGCGGATCTCGAAGCCGCCGCGCGTCTCCTCGACCGCGCCGAGGAGGTCGACGACGCCGCCGACCGCGGTGGCGACCACCGGAACGCCCGCCGCCATCGCCTCGATGATCGCCAGCGGCGTGCCCTCGTTGCGCGAGGTCAGAGCGAGGACGTCGATGGCTGCGTAGATCTCGGCGGCGTCGCGCGTGCCGGCGAATTCGGCGGCGCCGCGCGCGCTCTTTTCGAGGCGCGCCCGTTCCGCGCCGTCGCCGTAGACGACGAAGCGCGCCGCGCCGCGCAGGCGCTCCGCCACGCGGAGGAACATCTCGTGGTTCTTGATCGGGGCGATGCGGCCGACGATGCCGACGGTCGTCTCGTGCCGACTCTCCGGAATCGAGATCGGCTCGATCCCCAACGGAATCACCACGAACTGCTCCCCCCTCCCAACCCGATACGTCTCATGGATCTCCCGCCGCTGCTGCTCGCTCAACACGACGATGCGGTCGGTGTTGAGGCGCGCGAGCGCCCGCTCGATCGCCAGAAACATCCGCGTCTTCCACGGCGAGGCGTAGCCGTGAAAGACGTGGCCGTGAAAGGTGTGCACGAAGAGGCTGCGGCCGCGGCTGACGACGCGGTAGAGCAGCCCGGCGATGCGTCCGACCGCGCCGGCCTTCGCCGTGTGAGTGTGCACGACGTCGGGGCGGAAGCGCACCATGAGCCGCCACAGCTTCCAGATCGACACGACGTCGCGCGGCGAGAGCTCGCGGCTCATCGACGGGATGACGTGCGGCCTCACGCCGTGCGCGGCGGCGAAGCCGCTCATGTCGTCTTCGCCCGGCGGCACGGTGCCGGTGACGAGGAGCGTCTCGACGCCGTCCCTGGCCAGCCCTTCGCTCAGCCAGACGACGTGCCGCGCCGGTCCGCCGACGTTGAGCCGGGCGATGATCCGGAGGACGCGCATCGTCACTGGAGGCGGGCGGCGGCGGCGACGCGCGCGCGCAACTCGCCGTCGATCTGTTCGAGCAGGTGTGGATTGAAGCGCACGGCTGTGGCCATGTCGGCGGTCGCGGCGTCGATCTGTCCGAGGCGCAGCCGGGCCAGGCCGCGGTCGAAGTAGATCTCCGGACGATGGTCGATGGTCAGCGCGCGCGTGTAGACGTCGGTCGCTTCGCGCCAGCGGTCGATCAACTCCAGGTTCCCGCCGTAGAGCATGTACCACGACGGCGCGAGACGGCGGTCGCGCGCGACGCGGTCGAGGTCGTTGAGGTTGTCGCGCACGAGGATCACGGCGCGCTGACGGTCCGCCGCTTCGGCGACGGCAGAGCGCTGCTGGACCTCGGTCTCCACCGCCGCGCCGCGGTATGGCCGGATGCAGAGTCGATTGATCGCGAACGCCGCCACGACGACGGCGGCGACGCGCGCGAGAAGGATCAGGCTACGTCTCATCGATCCGATCCCAGCCGATGCAGAGCGCCCCGATCGTCAGCAGCAGCAGCCGCGACGCCGCCACCTCCAGCGGAAATTGCGCGAGACAAAGCACGAACAACCCCGCTGCCAGCGGCCAGCGCAGCGCGACCGCGAACGCTGCTTCGGGTGTCGCCGCGGCCGCGCGCCGGCGCGCGCCGGCCAGGACCGCGAGCGCGCCGAGGAAGAGGGCGTAGCCCGGCAGCCCGGTCTCGCTCGCCACCTGCAGATGGTCGTTGTGCACCTCGCCCCAATTCATCGGCCAGCCGCGCGTCCAGGCGGCGCCGTAACGCCTCTCCAGGCCGACGCGGTACTCCATGTAGTTGTATTTGAAGCAGCCCGGCCCGACGCCGAGTAGCGGATGATCGCGCGCCATGTCGAGCGCGGCCAGGAACGGCACGAGGCGCTCGGACGTGAGGCGCTGGTAATCCCCGTTGCGCGCCGCCTGCGCCAGCGAGCGCACGCTGCGGCCGATTCCGGTCGAGGGCGAGCAGAGCGGTAGCGCGAGCGCGACCAGCGCGGAGACGGCGGCGATCGCGGCCCGCCGCGAATGGAGGAAGCCAAAGACGATGAGCGACGCCGCGAGCGCGATGACGGCCGTGCGCGTCCCGCTTTCGACGATGCCGCCGCCGAGGAGTAGCGCGATGGCGGCGTAGACCCAGCGCCGCTTGCCCTCGCTCGTCACGGCCATGACCACCGCGACCAGGGCCAACGGGGCCAGGAACGTGCCGACGTCGTTCGCGTTGCCGAGAAGTCCGACGCTTGCGTAATGGCCGGAGATCGTGAGGTGCAACGGCATCCACAGCTTCTCTTCCTGCAGGATCACCAGCGCCGCGTTGACGCACGCCGGGATCATCAACACGTCGATCGCCGAAACCGAGAGGCTTGGCGCCGCGATGCGCGTCGCGACGAAGATGACGATCGCCGCGAGAACGGTGATCAGGCTGTCGATGCTCAGCGCGCGATTCGTCGACGATGCCAGCGTCACCATGGTCCAGGCGACCGCGGCCGCGGCGACGGTGAGCTCGGCACCGCGCGGAATCGTCCACGTCCGCCGCCGCGCGGTGAGCCAGAACACGGCCGCTACGACGAGGAGAATGGCCTCGGCGCGAAACGCGAGCTCCTTCGGCAGGCGGAAAGCCTCGTCGCCGCGCATGAAGATCGTCGGGACAATGAGAGCGCCCGCGGCGAGAATGGCCAGAGCGGCACATTCCACGCCGGCCAGTCGCGGGGACCTGTCCGCGGCGGCGCGTTTTCCCGAGCGCACGGACGCATTTGACCATAAGCGGCCGTGAAATTTGACGCTCTCCGGCCTGTTCACTACACTCGCAAATTCTTTCCGGGGCGACGTAGCCAAGTGGTAAGGCAGAGGTCTGCAAAACCTTCATTCGCCGGTTCGATTCCGGCCGTCGCCTCCACCCGCTCTGACAGCGTCGGCATGGCCGCCGCACTCCACATCGCGAAGCCTGGCTGGAAAAAAGCGGCCAGTAGTGTACTCCTGGCGGCGTGCGATCGGTAGATTGACCGGGCCCAAGGCCGTGTGCAACTGTGAATACGGTGAACGACAAGCTCAAACAACTCCTCCGCGAGCTCGGCTCCGCGATCAACGAGTCGATCTCCAGCTCCGACGACGTCAATCGGCAGATCCAGAAAATCCGCGACGAGGGCTACGACCTCTACGTCGTCCTCGATGCCACCATCGGCCTCAACAAACAGGATGGCGACGAAGCTCCCGCGCCGGCGGCGGGCGCGCTCGTCGTCAGCGACAAGGACGTGCAGTTCCGCATCAACGTCAACGACCTTTCTCTCCTGCGCGCGCTCGGCATCGACCCGACGCGGAAGGTGAGGAGCTCGCGAAAAGCCGAACCGCTCGC
>DATDFB010000277.1:0-10728 GCA_036522835.1 Thermoanaerobaculia bacterium
GACGTGGCCGCATACAACCGCGCCGGCGCGGTTGTATGCGGCCACGTCGGTGCCCGCCCGCGTGAACGTGTCGAGCGCTTCCTGCAGCTTCCGCTGTCCGGCGCGGTAGCCTTCGCTGCGGTCGGCGCCGGCGGTCAGCGCTTCGCTCTGCGCGGCGACGGCGCGGCCAATAGATCCGTTCGCGTCGCGCTTGCTCCCCGCCGCGGCGCTCTCCGCCAGTTTCTTCTTCTGCTGCTGCGCCTCCGCGATCCACGTCCGCATCTGCGCGTAGAAGGCCGTGTTCTGCACCACGCCCTGCTCCTCGGAGATCCGGAACTCCGCGAGCGCCGCGTCGGGATCG
Organism: Thermoanaerobaculia bacterium; assembly: GCA_036522835.1. GTDB lineage: Bacteria > Acidobacteriota > Thermoanaerobaculia > Gp7-AA8 > Gp7-AA8 > DATDFB01. The sequence continues at coordinate 341 of DATDFB010000277.1, forward strand.
TTCATGCCGACCTTGGCGATGCCGAGCCACATGTGCGGCAGGTAGGTGATGAACTCGCGGGTTGCGCGCAGCTTGGCATTCTCCTGCGGCACCTCGCGGATGGCCGCCTGCAGCGCCTCCGCGCCAACGGCGTAATTCTTCGCCCGCACCGCCGCCACGCCGCGGTTGTAGGCGTCGTACCACGGCTGCGCGAGCGCCGGCGTCGCGACGAAGAGGAGAAGCAGCAGCGCGCGCTTCATTGCGCCGCTCCGTCGAAGCGCGGCAGCGACACCGACGCCGGATCGACGAAGGAGACGTTGACGGCCTGCTCCTCCCCGGGGCGGAGCGACACGGTCTTGCGCAGCGGCTGCGGGTACTTCGGATTCTTGAGCGTGATCTCGTACGTGCCCGGCGCGAGGTCGACCGGCGCCGGCGTCACGACCGACACCATCTCGCTGTTCGCGACATTGCGGATCGTCGCCTCGCCCCACGGAAAGGCGTTGATGCCGAGGCGGGCGCGCGCGACGGCGGCGAGCGGTCTCGGCGCGGGCGCGGGCGCCGTTTTTTTCGGCCAGTAAAGCCACGCACCGACCGCGATGACCGCGGCCGCCGCGACAGCGAGCCACGGCCAACGCGACGACGACGCGCGCGGCTGCGGCGGCGGCGCGTCGTCGACCATGTGCACGATCTGCCGGTCCATCGAGCGCACCGTCGTCTTCAGCTCCGGCTGCGTCGGCGCGTGCACGTCGACGGCGGGTTGCGTCGGCTCGATCGTCAGCTCGTTCGCGGTCGGCAGCACCGGCAGCGCGCCGGCGGTGTCGCTCAGCGTCGGCAGCAGCGCCTCGATCGCTTTGGCGAAGTCACGCGCCGAGGGGAAGCGCTTGCTGCGGTCCTTCTCCAGCGCGCGGAAGATCAGCGCTTCGAGCTCCGGCGACGCCGTCGTCGTGGCGTTCGTGTCGCGCAGCGGCTTCGGCTGCTGCGACGCATGCATCATCAGATAGCGGTGCGGCGTGTCGGCCTGGAACGGCGGCACGCCGGTGAGCATCTCGTACAGCACGATGCCGAACGAATAGACGTCGGCGCGGCCGTCGATGCGCTCCCCTTCGTTCATGATGCCGAGGTGCTCGGGCGAGCAGTACTTCCACTTGCCGACGAACATCCCGGTCTTGGTCTTGTTCTCCGTCGTGTCGCTCCCCTGCTTGGCGATGCCGAGGTCGATGACCTTGACGACTTCGTTCCCTTCGTCGTCGCGCGTCACCATCAGGTTCTCGGGGCTGACGTCGCGGTGCACGATGCCGGCGCGGTGGATGGCCTCGAGCCCCATCAGCGCCTGGATGGCCAGCGTGGCGGCGTAGCGCGGCGAGAGCGGCCCGCGCTCGTTGATCAGCTCGTGCAGGTTGATGCCTTCGATGTACTCCGAGACCATGTAGCGCGCGCCGTCGTCGAGCGTGGCGAAGTCGAAGAGCGCGGCGACGTTGGGGTGATGGATGCGCGTGGCCAGCCGAGCCTCGCGGAGGAAGCGCTCGTGCGCGCCGTGGTCGTTCTTGACGGCGGAGCGCATCAGCTTGATCACGCGCAGGGCGTTGAGGTGGATGTGCAGCGCCTTGTAGACCTCGCCCATGCCGCCGACGCCGAGGCGCGACAGGATCTGGTATTTCCCGTCGAGCGGCGTGTCGGCATAGCGCCGCATGAACTCGGTGATCGCTTCACCGCAGAACGGGCAGGCTTTGTACTTCGGATCGATCTCGGATCTGCAGTGAATGCAATGGGCCATGGGAGTGCTGAGTGCTGAGTCCTGAGTCCTGAGTGCTGAGTGGATTCCTCCTCACTCAGAACTCAGGACTCAGCACTCAGCACTTTTCTTGAGATTATACCGGGCGTGCAAGAGTCGACCTTCAGCGTGAAGACGGCGGCGCGCGAGCAAATCGTCATCATCACCGACGACGTGAACCGCGCGCTCGCCTCGATGACGAAGGGCGACGGCCTCTGCACGATCATCGTTCCGCACACGACGTGCGCGATCTCCGTGAACGAGAACGCCGATCCCGACGTCCCCGCCGATCTGACGAAGGCGTTGCGCGCGCTCGTGCCGAACGTTCGATTCGAGCACGGCGAAGGCAACTCCGACGCGCACTTGCTCTCCACGCTGATCGGCACATCATTGACGTGGCCGTATCGCGGCGGAACACTCGCGCTGGGCACGTGGCAGGGGATCTACTTCATCGAGTTGGATGGGCCGCGGACGCGGAAGGTGAGCGTGTATGTCTGAATTGAGGGGACAGGGCACAGGAGACAGGGGACAGGTGGAGGTCGTCGCGAGAACACCACCTGTGCCCCGTTCCCTGTCCCCTGTGACCTCACATTTTGACGTCCTCGTGGTCGGCGGCGGCACGGCCGGCCTCGTCACCGCCTCCGGCTGCGCGCGACTCGGGCGCCGCGTCGCGCTCGTCGAGCGTGCGGCGCTCGGCGGCGACTGTCTCTGGACCGGCTGCGTCCCGACGAAGTCGCTCGTCGCCTCGGCCAAGCTGCTCCATCAGATCCGCAACTCCACCGCATTCGGCCTTGAGCCGCTGCACACGCGCGCCGGGCCGCGCGCGATCATGGAATCGATGCGCGAGCGGCGCCGCCTCATCAGCCGCCACGACGACCCGGAGAAATTTCGCAAGCTCGGCATCGAGGTGATCGAAGGCAACGCCACGCTCACAACCGCGAACGTCGTCGAAGTGAACGGCCGCCAGCTCACCGCGAAGGACATCGTCCTCGCCACCGGCTCGCGCACCGCGGTGCCGCCGGTCGACGGCCTCGAGGAGCACGGCTATCTCGATCACGCCTCCTTCCTCGACCGCGACGACTTTCCCCGCTCGCTCCTCATCCTAGGCGGCGGCCCGATCGGCATCGAGTTCGCGCAGCTCTTCCGCCGCTTCGGCTGCGACGTCGTGGTCGTGGAGATGGCGGACGAGATCATCGCCAAGGAAGACGCCGAGGTCGTCGCCGCCGTGCGCGCCATCCTGCGCGAGGAAGGCGTGGAGATCCGCACCGGCTGGGGGGCGAAGTCGGTGCGCGTCGAGGACGGGAAAAAAGTCGTGCGCATCGAGACGCAGCGCGGCGACTCGGCGGAGCTCCGCGTCGACGAGATCTTCGTCGCCTCCGGCCGGCGCGGGAACACCGAAGGCTTCGCGGGATTGAAAATGAACAAGTCGTACGTCGCCGTCGACAAATACCTGCAGACCTCGCAGCCGCGCGTCTGGGCCTGCGGCGACGTGCACGGCGGCCTGCAGTTCACGCACGTCGCCGCGTACGAGGCGGTGAAGCTCGTGCGCAACATGCTCTTTCCCGGCAAGTCGGCCGTCGGCTACGAGCACGTGCCGTGGGCGCTCTATACCGACCCCGAGGTTGGGCACATCGGGATGACGGAAGCGGAGGCGCGGGAGAAGGCTGGGGGCGTGCGCGTCTACAGAGTCGACATGGACGACGTCGACCGCGCCGTCGTCGACCGCGCGTCGCGCGGCTTCGTCAAGTTCGTCTGCGACAAGCGCGGCCGCATCCTCGGCGCGCACGCGCTGGCCACGCACGCCTCGACGCTCATCGAGGAGATCGTCGTTGCGCGCAAGAAGGGGATGAAGATCGGCCAGCTCGCGTCGCTCGTGTCGTCGTATCCCTCGCTCGCCGACGCCGTGCAGAAGTCCGCCGCGCTCTACTACCAGGGCTTGGCCGGCGGATGGCTGGGGTCGCTGGCGCGGCGCGTGGCGCACTGGTCGCAGTGATAGAGTCCTGGGTCCTGAGTCCTGGGTCCTGAGTTGGCGATTACTCAGGACACAGGACCCAGGACCCAGGACTTCGCGATGGAGGCATTGATGAAGAAACTCGCCCTGCTCTCGATTCCGCTTCTGCTCGTGCTAGCTACCGGTTGCCGTTCCGCGAAAAACGGACCGATGGCCATGGCCATGCTCCATCCGACCAGCGGCAGCCAGGCCGTCGGCATGGTGCACTTCCAGCAGATGGCCGACGGCAGCGTGGAGGTCAAGGTCGACCTCAAGAACGTGCCGCCGGGCGTGCACGGCTTCCACATCCACGACAAAGGAGACTGCGGCGACAACGGCAACGCCGCCGGAGGGCACTTCAACCCGACGTCGATGCCGCACGGCGCGCCCGACGCGGTGTCGCATCACGCCGGCGACTTCGGCAACGTCACGGCCGACGCCACCGGCACAGTGAGCACGACGTTCACCACGCACTCGATCACGGTCGCGGCGGGCGCGAATTCCGTCGTCGGCCACGCGGTGATCCTGCACGGGAATCCGGACGACCTGACCTCGCAGCCGAGCGGCAACGCCGGCCCGCGCATCGCCTGCGGGATCGTGCAGGAAATGGCAGGCGAGATGCACCATTGAGGTGCATGAAGCACGCTGTTTTTGCCTTTGCCGCAACCGCTCTGCTCGTCTGCGCCTGCTCGTCGGGAACGCCCGGCGCGACGCGGACGAGCAACGTCCCCGGCCACGGCGCGATCACGCTCTCCGTCGTGCCGAATCCGATCGTCGCGCAGAAGGTCAGCGGGAGCACGTATGACTTTCCGTTCGACGTGGTCGTGCGTGAGACGGGCGGCCACCCGGTGTCGATCAACCGCGTGAGCGCCGACATCTACGCGCCGGTGGGCGGCATCAAGGTCGGCAGCGAGAGCTACGACGCCGCAAAGATCCAGTCCCTCGGCTACTCGACGAGCATCCCGGCGAACGGCGAGCTCCGCTACCACTTCGCCCCGCGCAAGAACGTGCAGGACGAGCGGCTCTTCGGCGGCGTGTACGGCGACGTGCGCGTCGACGCGACGGACGAGACGGGAACGGCGACGAGCGCCACGGTGCGGGTGACGGTCACACGCTGACTCCGCCGCCCGTCTTCCAGACGGACAGCAGGAGGAACGCGCATGCGGCTCGGCGTCGTTGCAGTCGTCGTCTCTCTACTCGTGCCCGCGCTTCACGCCCAAGAGACGAAACCGCCCAAGCAACCCTTCTTCGAGCCGGCGGAGCACCACCACGCCAGGCGCGCCATGCGGGCACCGGCGCCGGCGCCCTACCGCACCGGGCAATGGACGACGGTCGGCACGGAGATGCCGATCAACCCGGTCCACGTGGCGCTGATGCACAACGGCAAGGTGCTGGTGATCGCCGGCTCCGGCACCGATCCGGACAACAAGGACTGGCAGGCGCTGGTCTGGAACCCGGTCACGCACGCGATCGAGAAGACGATCACGCTGAAGTACGACATGTTCTGCAACGGCATGATCGTGCTCCCCGACGGCCAGCCGCTCGTCCTCGGCGGCACGCTGCGGTACCCCGAGCCCTGGAAGGGCGAGAAGAGGATCTCGACGTTCAACCCGTCCACGGCCTCGTTCACGCAAAAGGCCTCGATGCGCGCCGGCCGCTGGTACCCGACCGGAACCGTGCTCGCCGACGGCACGGTGCTGACGATCTCCGGCCTCGCCGACGACGGCAACATCAACGACAGCATCGACATCTATCGCCCGTCGTCGAACAGGTGGACGCACTCCGGCAGCGGCTTCACCGGCATGCCGCTCTATCCGCGCATGACGCTGCTGCCCAACGGCAAGGTATTCGAGTCGGGCTCGAACCCAAACACGATGACCTACACGCCGTCGACCGGCAAATGGACGGACGTGGCCAGGACGCGCTTCGACCGATATCGCGAGTACGGGACGACGGTGCTCCTCCCGCTGACGCCGTCGCGCAACTTCGCCGCCCGGGTGATGATCCTCGGCGGCGGGCCCGACGACGATACGAAGGCCGCCTGCCCTCCCCCTCCGGACCGTCCGGGGATGAGAGTTCAAGCGACCAACACGACGGAGATCATCGATCTCTCCGCGTCCGCGCCGGCGTGGACCGCCGGGCCGAACATGGTCGCGCCGCGCACCCAGCTCAACGCCACGCTGCTGCCCGGCGGCCGCGTGCTCGTCTCCGGCGGCTCGTCCCTCGATGAATGCGATTCGACGGCCGTGAAGGCAGCGGAGCTGTACGACCCGGAGACGAACACGTTCAGCCCGGCGGAGACGATGGAGTTCCAGCGCCTCTATCACTCCAACACGCTGCTGCTCCCCGACGCTACAGTGATGGCGGTCGGCGGCAACCCTGCGCGCGGCGAGTACGAGAACCACGTCGAGATCTACTGGCCGCCGTACCTGTTCAAGTCCGACGGCACGCGCGCGGCGCGGCCCTCGATCGCGCAGGCAACGACGAGCGCCATCCGCTATGGCGCGTCCTTCGGCATTCACACGAGCAACGCGAAGGCCATCCGCCGCGTCGACCTGATCCGCGCCGGCGCCGCGACGCACGCCTTCGACATGGACCAGCGCCTGATCGAGCTGGAGTTCAAGCGAGGCCGCGGCGTGCTGCAGGCGAAGGCGCCGGTGACGCCAAACCTCGCGCCGCCGGGGTGGTATCTGCTCTTCATCATCGACGAGTACGGCGTGCCGTCGAACGCGCACTGGGTGCGGTTGACCGCATCTGCATCCTCACTGTGAGCCGATGATGATCAGGTAGATCGCGCAGAGGACCAGTCCGGCCACGAAGCCGATCACGCTCCACATCTTCGCCTGCTTCGACGCGAGCAACGCGCCGGCGGTGTCGCCGGCGGCGAGCTTCGTGTTCACTTGCGAGGCGTAGACGATGGCGACGATGCCGAAGATCGGGCAGCAGCCGATGGTCACCAGCACCGCCGGAATCATGAAGCTAGCCACGGCCGCGGTTGCGGGCGACACCGGCGGCCGCTGCGGCGGTGGTTGCTGCGTCTGCCGTTGCGGCGGTGGCGCCTGCGGTTCCGGCACGGGCTTGCGCGGCATGGCCACTTCCGCGGTCCTCCGCACCAAGCGCTCGATCGCGGCGAGGCAGGCGTCGAAGTCAGGGCCGCCGAAGCCGCTCTGCCAGTTGAACAGGTCCGCGGCCTGGATGCGCCGGAACTCGAAGGGAGGCGTGACGTTCTCGATGCGCACCGGCACGAGAGCGCGCCGCGCCGCCGCCTCGGCGGCCTCATTCTTCACCCAGTCGGAATTGAGAGAGTTGCGCGACCAGAGCACGATCACGCAGCGCGCGGCTCCGAGCTCGCGCTCGATGACCTCGGCGAACGTCTGTCCGGGAGGAACGCGCCGGTCCCACCAGACCGTCCAGCCGCGGTTGTACAGCGCGCGCGCCAGCGCCTCCGCTGCGTCGCGATCCTCCCGCGCGTAACTGAGGAAGAGGTCGGCCATCGGGCTTGCCGGATTTCAGGATACCGTCAGTCCACCCACTTGGCGATGAAGAGATTCATCTCGTGGCTATCGGGCTTGGCGCGGCTGCTCGCCCACACCAGGTACTTGCCGTCGGGGCTGAAGACGCAGAAGCCGTCGAAGCCCGGCGCGGTCGTGACGCGCTCGAGGTTCTGCCCGTCCTTGCCGACGAGCCACAGATCGAAGTCGAAGCCCTTGGCGCTGACGTTCGAGGCGAAGAGGATGCGCTTCCCGTCGGGCACGAAGTAGGGGCAGAAATTCGCGGCGCCGTTCGACGTGACTTGGCGCTGGTTCGTGCCGTCGGCGTTCATGAGAAACAGCTCCATGTGCAGCGGGCGCACGAGGTCCTTCGCCAACAGGGCCTTGTACTCCGCGAGCGCGTCGCCCGTCGGATGCAGCGCGCGCCAAACGATCTCCGAGCAGTCGGCGTTGTAGAACGCGCCGCCGTCGTAGCCGGGCGCGCTGGTCAGGCGCTTCGTCTTTCCGGTGGCGGCGTCCCACTCGTAGAGATCGAGATCGCCGTCGCGCATCGACGTGAAGACCGCCTTCCCCCCTTTGTGACACCACGTCATCTCCGCGTCGTAGCCGGGCGTGCTGGTGATGCGCTTGGCGTCGCTGCCGTCCGGCTTGGCCTCGTAGATCTCGAACGACGAGTAGACCGGCCAGACGTAGCCCTTCGAGTAATCGGGCTTAGGCGGGCACTCCGCGCCGCCACTCTCGGTCGACGCGTAGACGATGCGGTCGCCCTTCGGATAAGTGAAGTAGCCGCACGTGGTGCGCCCCTTGCCGTCCGAGACGAGCTTGTTCTCGCCCGTGCCGAGGTCCATGACGTATTGCTGGTCGCAGCCGGCGCCGGGGACGGTGGCCTGATAGATAATCTTCGTCCCGTCCGGCGAAAAATACGCCTCGGCATTCTCGCCGCCGAAGGTGAGCTGGCGGACGTCTTTGAGGTGCTTCTCGCCCTCGAACGTTTTCTCGACCGGCTTGCCCGCTTTGATCTCGAACGCCTTCGCCTCGGGCGGCGGCGCGCCGCGCGTGCCGAGCGTCGCGCGCAGCTTGACCGGCTGCTCGTTGCGGATGACCACGACCTCGATCGTCTCGCCGGGACGGTGGTCCTGCAGCGCGTAGGTCATGTCGTAGAGGTTCTCGATCTTCGTTCCGGCCATCTCGACGATGCGGTCGCCGCCGCGAATGCCGGCCTTGTCGGCCGGACCTCCGGCGCGGACGTCGGCGAGAAGCACGCCGCCCTTCTCAGCCTCCATGGCGCGGTAGTCCGGGACGGTGCCGAGGTAGGCGCCGTAGCCGCGGGAGTCGCCTTCCATGGCCGGAGCGCTCGCCGTCGTGCGCGCGTACGCGGGCGTGACGCGGCCGAGCGCGATCTCATCGGCGACGGCGGCGGTGAGCTCGACGACTTTCGCCGCCCCCGCGTAGTTCAGAAACTCCGCATCGTCCTCGGGCGCGTGATAGCGCTCGTGCGTGCCGGTGAAGAAGTGGATGACCGGCACCTGCTTCGCGTAGAAGCTGGTCTGGTCGGAGGGGCCATAGCCGTCGCCGCGCTCGGTGAGCTTGAGCTTCAGCGGCTCGGCCTGTTTTTCGAGCAGCGCGCGCCACTGCGGCGCGGAGTCGGCGCCGAACGCGATGAGCTCATCGTTGCGCAGCATGCCGACCATGTCGAGGTTGATCATGGCCACGATGTTTTTCATCGGCCTGGGGCTGTGATCGACCATCCATCCCGAGCCGGCCAGGCCCATCTCCTCGCCGGAGAAGAGGGCGAAGAGGACGGTGCGCCGCTCCGGCGCGTCACGCAGCAGCTCGCTCATGCGCTGGGCGATGAGGAGCACGGAGACGGTGCCGGAGCCGTTGTCGTCCGCGCCGTTGTGGATGGCGTGCACATTCGGCTTCATGGAGTGCTCGCCGCCGTAGCCGAGGTGGTCGTAGTGCGCGCCGATGACGACGACGTCGTTGGCGAGCTTGCCGCGGCCGGGGAGAATCGCCGCGACGTTCGACGTCGTCGCGTACGCCGCCTTCACGTTGACGTTGCCGTCGAGCGTGAGCGGCAGCAGTCGCGAGCGCGGCCTCAAATCTTTGTCGACCGCGTCCTGGAAGTCTTTTAAATTCACGCCCCACGCTTCGGCGACGCTCGGCTTCACCTGGATGACGGGAATGCCGGCGGCGCTCTGCGGTCCGTCGTTTTTCAGCGCGGGGATGCGGTCTTTTCCTTCGTCCTGCTGCGGGCCGGTGGTGAAGACGACGGCGACGGCGCCGCGCTCGCGGGCCTGCAGGACTTTGTAGCGCATGGCCGACCAGCGGCTCGGCCTGCGGCCGTCGAAGACGGATTTGTCGTCTTTCTCCTGCGGCTCGTAGCGGAGCATGAGCGCGACTTTGCCCTTGAGATCGACGCCGGCGTAGTCGTCGTAGCCGAGCGGCGGCGCGGCAATGCCGTAGCCGACGAAGACGACCGGCGCGTGGAACTTGCCGGAGCTGGAGAAGCCGAGCGGCGTCCAGGCATCGTCGGCCACGTTCGAGAGGCGATTCCCCTCCCCCATCTCCACGCCGATCTTGACGTCGAACGGCTGCCGGTAGGAGTTGCCGAAGGCCGGCTGGAGCTTCAGATCGCGCAGGCGCTGCTCGAGGAACGCGGCGGCGTGCTCGATGCCTTTGGTGCCGAGGCCGCGGCCTTCCATGTCGTCGGCGGCGACGATCTTGATGTCGTGCTCGAACTGTTTGGCGAGATCGGCGGGTGCGCCGAGGGCTAGCGCGAGGAGGATCTGGACGATCATCCGCCTAGGCTATCATTCGCGCCGCCATGGCTTCGCCAATCACCGAGTTCATCAAGCATCACTATCGTCATTTCAACGCCGCGGCGCTGATCGCGGCGGCCGAGGACTACGTAAAGCATTTAGGCCGCGGCAACCCGATGCTGCTGACGATGGCGGGCGCGATGTCGACGGCGGAGATCGGCCTCTCGCTAGCGGAGATGATCCGCCAGGGGAAGATCCACGCCATCAGCTGCACCGGCGCGAATCTCGAGGAGGACATCTTCAACCTGGTCGCACACGACTACTACGAGCGCGTGCCGCATTATCGGCATCTTTCCGCCGACGACGAGCAGGAGCTGCTTGACCGGCACATGAAC